>JAGOLM010000061.1 GCA_017994075.1 Lachnospiraceae bacterium | reverse complement strand
GATAGTACAGAGATCTTCAAAAAAATTGTATGCTTCTTCTCTGTTCTCTATAGTTAGAATCGCATCCATCAGTTTATCTGCTTTTTCATTTTTTATGCTTTTACCCAAGGGAACTCGCCTCTTCATTCTTTAAAAAAATCCACCCATATAGATTTTCCGTCTATATGGGTAGATATAAATTGTGATAAAAATCATTTCCCCATGTTACAGTATAGTTACACCATGTTCAAAGGCATAATTAACTGTTTCTTCCGGCCATTCAGACACCTGTACTTCTCCAATATGTGCTTTCCTGAGATAGAACATACATAGTCTGGACTGTCCGATTCCTCCTCCAATGGTAAATGGTATTTCCTCATTGATAACGGCTCTCTGGAATGGAAGCTTGGCTCTTTCAGGGCATCCTGCCTCTTCTAACTGAGATTTAAGTGAATCCTTATCAACTCTGATTCCCATTGATGAGATCTCAAGTGCCATGTCGAGGACCGGATAAAATACCAGGATATCTCCGTTAAGAGTCCAATCGTCATAGTCCGGTGCTCTTCCGTCATGAGGTTCACCGGAGCGAAGTTTTCCGCCTATCTTCTCGATGCATACAGCACCCTTTAATCTCGTTATCTCATATTCTCTATCCTTGGGATCTAATTCCGGGAATTTGTCCTCAAGCTCCTGCGATGTAATAAAATAAATCTGTTCAGGTAGGATGCACTGGATATAATCATATAGATTAGACATGTGAAGCTCTGTGATCTTTAGTGCTTCATATATCTTCTTAACCGTACTGTGAAAAGTATATTTGGTTCTGTCTTCTTTTGTTATGATCTTTTCCCAGTCCCACTGGTCTACATATATCGAATGAACATTATCCGTTTCTTCATCACGTCTAATGGCGTTCATATCTGTATAGAGGCCCTCACCTTCGTGAAAACCATACTTGCCAAGAGCATATCTCTTCCACTTAGCCAAAGAATGTATGACTTCCAGGTTCCTGCCATGCTCTTTAACATCAAAACATACAGGACGTTCAACTCCGTTCAGGTTATCATTAAGGCCTGATTCAGGAGCGACGAAAAGCGGAGCTGTCACTCTGTGAAGATTGAGTTCTGTTGCCAGAATTGATTGGAAATAATCTTTGATTTCCTTGATCGCAATCTGAGTTTCTCTTAGATCCAGTTCGCTTTTGTATCCGTCTGGGATTTCTATTTTTGCCATGAACGCCTCCTTTGTCAACCTTTATCAGCTTTTGCAAAATCAGATATTCTCTCCGTTGCAAAAACTATTTACAATTCACAGTTTCCTACTGTTCTAGGGAACGGTAATACGTCTCTTATGTTTTCAACACCTGTAAGGTACATTACGGCTCTTTCGAATCCAAGACCAAATCCGGCATGACGTGTGCTTCCATATCTTCTGAGATCCATATAGAAATCATACTGCTCTACTGACATTCCCAGCTCATCCATACGAGATTTCAGCTTGTCATAATCGTCTTCTCTCTGACTTCCACCTATGATCTCGCCTATTCCCGGAACCAGGCAGTCTGCAGCTGCAACTGTTTTATTATCCGGATTCAGCTTCATATAAAATGCCTTGATCTCCTTGGGATAATCTGTTACAAATACAGGCTTTTTAAATATCTTTTCTGTGAGATATCTCTCATGCTCTGTCTGTAGATCGCATCCCCAGAATACTTTGTAATCGAACTCTTCATTATGTTTTTCAAGCTCTGTTACAGCATCTGTGTATGTGATCCTTCCAAACTCTGATGACTCAACATTCTCAAGTCTCTCTAACAGTCCTTTATCCACGAACTGATTCAGAAATTCCATTTCCTCAGGACATTTTTCCAGAACGGTTCTGATAATATGCTTTAGCATATCCTCAGACAGATCCATCTCATCTTTTAGATCGGCAAATGCAATTTCCGGCTCTATCATCCAGAATTCAGCAGCATGTCTGGTGGTATTAGAATTCTCTGCCCTGAATGTAGGTCCAAATGTATATATATTTCTGAATGCCTGTGCAAATGTCTCACCATTCAGCTGACCTGAAACTGTGAGATTGGTTGGCTTACCAAAGAAATCCTGACTATAATCTATAGCTCCCTCATCATTTTTAGGAACATTATTCAGGTCCAATGTAGTAACCTGGAACATCTCTCCGGCACCTTCTGCATCAGAACTTGTTATAAGAGGAGTATGTACATATATAAAATCTCTCTCCTGGAAAAATTCATGGATAGCATAAGCTGCTACAGAACGAACTCTGAATACCGCCTGAAACAGGTTGGTTCTCATTCTGAGGTGTGGCATGGTTCTGAGATACTCACGGGTATGTCCCTTTTTCTGAAGTGGATATTCCGATGTGCTCTCACCCTCAACAGTTACTGTATCTGCCTGAATCTCGAAGGGTTGTTTAGCCTCCGGTGTCATCGTAAGCATTCCCTCTACGATGATCGAAGCGCCTACATTGAGTTTTGATATTTCCTTAAAGTTCTCCATATTATCATGAAAAACTACTTGAAGTGTTTTAAAAAATGTACCATCTGATAGTACGATAAATCCGAAATTTTTAGATGCCCTTACCGAACGGATCCACCCGCCTATAGCAACTTTTTTATCACTGTACGTATCTGTGTCTCTGTACAGGTCACGAACTCTGACTAATTCCATCTTTCTTCCTCCTGATAATCTAAATAGCAGGTTATAGTTTATCGCACTAAAGAGTTGAATTCAAGACTTTAATCAGGCATATGACCATCCGAATGCATCGAAAATCTGTCCATTGGATATTCCTCTAGATTTTCAAGGATCTTTCTGTTGTCTGCCTTTTTCAAAAGAATTTCTCTTGCCTTGGTTATCTCTATTTCTGTCTTATGTTTGGATGGTCCACCCACGCAACCTCCGGAACATATCATACCCTCTATAAAGTCCTCCTGGAGTCTTCCGCTCTTTAGTAAAATAAGTGCTTTCTTACACTCTATTCCACCGGTCGACTTGTGAAGTTTTATGTCGGAGACATCTTCTCCTCTTTCACTCATTACCTCTAGGACCGCATTTGCGACTCCACCACTCGAGGCAAACCTTTTACCAAATATTGAAGATTCCTGATAGTCATCATTTCCAGCCTTGAGCTTCACATCCTTGGATCTCATAAGTGCCCTGAATTCTCCAAATGTAATGGCGTAATCTGCATTATCCGGAACTGTTTTATCTTCTGCTTCTGCCTTTTTTGCAATACATGGGCCTATAAATACTGTTACGCAACCGGGATGCGTAGTCTTTAGATAACGTGAGATTGCACACATGGGTGACACTGTTGATGAGAGATTTTCCTCATACTGCTCGGGAAAATGTTTTTTAATCATTGCTTTGAATGCTGGACAACATGAAGTAGTCATTTTCCTGCCGTTCTTCCTCGCCTCTGACCATTCTATGGCTTCATAGGCTGCAGTCATATCTCCACCTAATCCAACCTCAACCATATCGGAAAATCCAATTTTCAATAAGGCATTCCTAATCGATGACATGGTGATTTCTTCTCCGAACTGTCCCTCGATAGAAGGTGCGCACATGGCAATAACTTCTTTTCCGGCCTTGATATTTTTGATTATATCCACTAGAAATGTCTTCGATCCAATCGCTCCAAAGGGGCAATTATGAATGCAATGGCCACAATGTATACATTTTTCATCATCGATATTACAGACTTTATACTCATCATAAGTAATGGCGCCTACCGCACAAGCCTTTTTGCAAGGACGCTGCAGATGGACTATAGCAGTGTATGGGCATGCACTTGCACACATTCCACACTCTCTGCACTTAGCAGGGTCTATGTGCATTCTATAATCCCCGGGATGTATAGCATCAAATTTGCAGGAATTAAAGCAGGCCCTTCCCATACAGAATCGGCAATTGTCAGTAACCGTATATGATGAAAGCGGGCACTCATCACATGCAGGTTTAATGACCTGTATGACGTTATCAGAATTCTGATCTGCGTTCACGGATTTGGCAAGAGACAGCAGTACTCTATCATAAGCTATGGCCCTTTCCTTGTATACACAGCATCTGTAATCAGGTCTAGGACCAGGAACTATCCTGTATATCAGGTCATGGATGTCCGTCTCCTCTATTTTCTCCTGATCCCATGCCAGCCTGCACACTTCCTCCATTATCCTATGTTTCAATGCAACTATGTTCTTATCATTTGTAACCATGACCTTCTCCTTACTTCCCAATTTGTATCGGTTATTCCTGATGTCCATTTCTATTCGTGTCGTCAGCTATAGACATAACAAATTATCTCGCTGTTGCACATCCCTACATCATATTATATCCAGAATATCCTTGAATCGATCTAATTTTTCTACGTAGGAAATCGGTTTTCCAAATCCATATCCTGCCCATATAAACAGCACACCTGCTTCCTCACAGGCCTGTCTGTCTCCCTCTGTATCTCCAATATATAATGGAGCCTTTAGATGATTTCTGTCTGACAGCAATTTCAGGTTATATGCCTTGCCACACCCTGTATTACCATAACTCTCATAATCTGAGATACAGCTTTCAAATCCACCCTTTTTCATTACCAGTTCAATATATCCTTTTTGGCAATTACTTACGATATAGACCGGTACTATCTCCGACATCCTGATTATTCCATCCACGACTCCGTCGTAAAAAATATCGCTTTTACTATCCTCTAGATATCTATCCTCCAGATGGTAGCAATTTGTCGACACTTCATTCCTCGTCTCAGGACTATCATTCGGCATGAGCACTTCTGCGATTTCGTTCATTGGTCTGCCAAAAAGTCCTTTTAAAATATCAGGTGTTATATCATATTCTTTAATACCTGCCATTTTAAAAGCCTCTATCCAGGCATCTGCCACTATTTCAGTGGAATCCCATAGCGTTCCATCGATATCTAATATCACACCATCTGTTTTGATTTTTTTATACATTTTATCCATCTTTCAAAAATGGCTCCTACCCTATAATTTCATATAGAGAGGAGCCTCGTTTTTCTTATTCTATTTTAACACATCTCATCAAGAATTAAATACTGATCAGTTCAGGGGAACGACTCCGCCATCATACTTATCCGTAATAAACTTCTTGATCTTATCTGATTTAAGTACTTTCACAAGGGTCTTGGCCCACTTGGCATCCTTATTCTTTTCAGATACTGCGATGATATTTCCATAGGTCTCTGCTGCTTCTGAATTTGATTTTTCCTGAACAATAGCATCTGAAGGTTTAAATCCTGCCTGAATAGCATAGTTTCCATTCATACATGCGAAATCAACTGAATCAATTGAACGAGGGATCTGAGCTGCCTCAACTTCCATTATCTCAACATTCTTGGGATTCTCAGTAATGTCTTTCTTGGTAGCCTTTAGTCCTGCGCCACTCTTAAGCTTGATAACTCCATTATCCTGAAGGAGAAGAAGAGCTCTAGCCTCATTTGTAGTATCGTTAGGAACTGCTATTTTGGCACCATCTGATATCTTGGAGAGATCCTTTGATTTGCCTGCATAGATTCCAAATGGTTCATAATGAATCTTGCCTACGGATACGACCTTGGTTCCATTTTCCTTATTAAAATCATCCAGGTAAGGCTTATGCTGAAAATAATTGGCATCGATCTGGCCTTGATCAACTGCTATGTTTGGCTGAACATAATCATTATAGGTCTTGATCTCGAGATCAATTCCCTTTTTGGCCAGCTCAGACTTGGCAGCTTCTAGTATCTCAACATGAGGTGACGGGCTGGCACCGATGACAACCTTTACCGCCTTGGTATCACTTGAATTACTGTTGGATGTATCTGCTTTCTTGGTAGAACCGCATCCTGCGGCAAAAGAAAGTGTAAGAACTGCTGTTAAAAGTAACGCAATTTTCTTTTTCATAATATATAATCCTCTTTCCAATTATCGTACTCTCTTGTCTGTTTTCCTGGAAAGTCCCATCCAACTCTCCTGAATGATCTGAACCAGAACAACAAGAATAACAACTGCTACTATCATGATATCGTACTGGTAGCGATAATATCCGTAATTAAGAGCAATTGCTCCTAATCCATTTCCTCCTACAAACCCGGCCATTGCTGAATAGCTGAGGATCGTAGTGATACTAATGGCTGCTCCAACATACAGTGAAGGCCTCGCCTCTGGGATAAGTACCTTGTATATTATCTGCCAATTGCTGGCACCCATTGATTTTGCGGCTTCAATAACTCCACCGGGTACTTCCTTAAGAGAACTCTCAACCATACGTCCAATATATGGAGCTGAAGCAAATATAAGCGGTGGAATAACTGCCCTTGCTCCTAGCGTAGTTCCTACTAGTATCTTTGTAATAGGTAGTACCATTACCAAAAGTATCAGAAATGGAATAGACCTGAAAATATTAATTATCACACCTAAAATAGAATGAATCATTTTATTAGGTGCGATCCCATCCTTATCTGTTACGACCAGGATCACTCCTAATGGAATTCCTATGGCATACGAGATCACTGCTGAAATAAGTGTCATATATATGGTTGCCCATGTTTCAGCTAAAAACATTGTAATAGACTGTGCATCGATTCCCACTTATCTCACCTCCTCATATTTTATCTCTTTACTAATGAGATAATTAACTATTTTATCTGCATCATCCTTGTTTTCCGGGAGCTCAATGATCATCTGTCCCACGGCCTTACCCTCTACCTCTTTGGTATTGGCAAAGAGAATGTTAACCGGAGTTTTCGATGTAAGTACAAGATCTGAAATAATAGGTTCGCTGGCTTTTCTTCCATCGAATACGATTCTGATCTTCTTATTATCGCCACTAAAGTCAACATTTTTGGCTCCGTCTCCCAGGATCAATCGTCTACCGATCTCGGTTCTGGGATTGGCAAATATCTGTGATACAGGTCCTGACTCTGCGATATGTGAATTATCTATTACTGCCACATCATCACAAATAGCTTCGATAACGGCCATCTCATGAGTGATAACAATGATCGTAACTCCCAGTTCCTTATTGATCTTCTTGAGAAGTTCAAGGATCTGTCCTGTAGTCTTTGGATCAAGTGCCGAAGTAGCTTCATCACATAGGAGAACCTTGGGGCTCGTAGCAAGTGCTCTTGCAATTGCCACTCTCTGTTTCTGACCTCCCGATAGCTGTGAGGGATAAGAATTTGCCCTATCATCAAGCTCTACAAGCTTCAATAGCTCCTTCGCTCTTCTTTTTGCTTCCTTTTTATCTGCTCCTGCTATTTCTAATGGAAACGTAACATTTCTAAGCAGGTTTCTCTGATCTAAGAGATTAAACTGCTGGAATATCATTCCCATTTTTCGTCGTGATTCCCTTACGCTTTTTGCATCCATGTCTCCCATGGATCTGCCTTCGAAAATCACCTGACCAGAAGTTGGTATCTCTAGATAATTGATACAACGTACCAATGTTGATTTTCCAGCTCCTGATAATCCTATTATTCCTTGTATTGAATGTTCACGGATATCAAGATTGATATCTTCAAGTGCTACAACATCGCCTACTGAGGTGTAAAACGTCTTTCCCATCCTCTTCAGACTTATGATTATATTATTGTCTGACAAACTTCATTACCTCCGA
>JAGOLM010000023.1 GCA_017994075.1 Lachnospiraceae bacterium | reverse complement strand
ATGGTGTCCCAGGTTCGATTATAAGGTCATAGGCCGAGATATGTTCGGGGCGAAGCATAGTAACTGTATTAAGTGTATTTCTGAGCTTCATAGGCGTCTGTTTAGGAAGCCCTGTCATAATGTCTACATTGATATTATCAAATCCAGCCCTTCTGGCATATTCAAACGTTCTAAGAAATGCCTTCAGATCATGTATGCGTCCAAGCATTAACAACTCATCCTCGTTGGCAGACTGAAGTCCTATGCTTACACGATTTATCCCCATATCATGGTACATATCCATTGCTGATTGATTGGCAGTTCCAGGATTACATTCTATTGTGTATTCTACATTGTCCGATAGATTAAAGCTTGAAGACACCACTGTAAGAATCTGTTTCATAAGTTCTGTTTCTAGAAATGTTGGAGTTCCTCCACCTATAAAAACAGAATCAACTTTTTCGTCAGCACACTTTGCAGCATAAAACAGAAGATCATTTATGAGAGCTTCTGTGTATTTTTTCCTTATTTCAATTTCATAAGATCCCGAAAGAAAATCGCAGTATCTGCATTTTTTCATACAAAACGGGATATGAATATAGAGTTCCATTATATTACCCACTTAATACCAACTAATAGGTCCTTTGCTTTTTAATATAAAGTCAAAAAGCCATTACTCATCATCAAGCTTAAGTACTGCCATGAATGCTTCCTGAGGGATCTCAACTGAACCGACTGAGCGCATTCTCTTCTTGCCTTCCTTCTGCTTCTCGAGGAGCTTTCTCTTACGAGAAATATCTCCACCATAGCACTTAGCCAAAACGTCTTTTCTATAGGCCTTCACTGTTTCTCTGGCAATTACCTTTGATCCGATTGCAGCCTGAAGCGGTATATCAAACATTTGGCGGGGAATAGATGTCTTAAGCTTCTCACATATCTTTCTTCCCTTTGTATAAGCAGATTCTTCAAAAACAATAAATGACAAAGCATCTACCGTTTCCCTGTTGATTAGAATATCCAGCTTGCATAACAAACTTCTTCTATACTCTTTAAACTCATAATCAAGGGATGCATATCCCTTGGAACGGGATTTAAGTGCATCAAAGAAATCATAGATTATCTCATTTAATGGAAGAATATATCTGAGTATAGCTCGATTTTCCTCTATATAATCCATTGATACATATTCGCCACGTCTCTCTTGGCAGAGATCCATTATAGCTCCTATATAATCCTTAGTTACCATTATCTCTGCATCTACCACAGGCTCTTCCATGTATTCGATTAGTGATGGATCAGGCATATTAGAAGGATTGGTAAGATCATTTACCTTGCCATCAGTAGTATGAATCTTGTAGATAACACCGGGAGCTGTTGTTACCAGATCCAGATCATATTCTCTCTCTAGTCTCTCTTGAATGACATCAAGATGAAGAAGACCCAAGAATCCACAGCGGAATCCAAATCCCAGTGCTATCGAGGTCTCCGGTTCAAATTGAAGAGCAGCATCGTTTAGTTGAAGCTTCTCTAACGCTTCCCTGAGATCTGCATATTTTGAACTATCAGCCGGGTACATTCCACAATAAACCATAGGATTGACTTTTTTATATCCGGAAAGAGCTATTTTAGCGGGATTTATAGTTTTAGTCACTGTATCTCCAACTCGTGCATCCCTGATATTTTTAACTCCCGCAGCTATGTATCCAACCATGCCAGCAGATAGTTCCTCGCAAGGTGTGAGCTGTCCTGCTCCAAAATATCCTACCTCTACAGCAAGATCCTCTGCGCCGCTAGCCATAAATTTAAGCATATCACCAGGTTTTACCCTACCGTCTTTGATTCTGACAAATACTATTACACCCTTATAAGAATCATAAACTGAATCAAATATAAGCGCCTTCAGAGATGCCTCAGGATCTCCAATTGGTGCCGGAAGCTTAGTGACGATCTTTTGCAGGACCTCCGAAACATTTTCTCCTGTTTTTGCTGAGATTCTAGGTGCATCCTGAGCTTCGATGCCTATTACATTTTCAATTTCATCGATTACACGATTCGGATCTGAACTAGGCAGATCAATCTTATTAATAACCGGAAGTACTTCAAGATCATGATCCATAGCCAGATATACATTAGCAAGAGTCTGTGCCTCAACACCCTGAGTAGCATCGACTACAAGAACAGCACCATCACAGGCTGCCAAGCTTCTAGATACCTCATAATTAAAATCTACATGACCCGGAGTATCTATAAGATTAAGAACATATTCTTCCCCATCATCAGCACGATATACCAGTCTAACTGCCTGAGACTTTATAGTGATGCCTCTTTCCCTTTCGAGATCCATATTATCCAGGACCTGATCCTGCATCTCTCTCTTGGTAAGGGTGCCTGTCATCTCTATCATACGATCAGCAAGCGTTGATTTACCGTGGTCGATATGTGCAATAATACAAAAATTTCTGATATGACTCTGATCTGCCATTAATTAGTTCTCCTGTTATCTTTATATTTATGTCAAAAAACTTTATAATTGAATTTATGAAAAAAATAATACATAAGAATCCAATAAAAAAAATAAGTCTGGTACTTCTAACCCTGATCATCTCTCTGAATATTTCCTCCTGCGGAAAAAGCACAGAGCCTATATCCAAGTCAGGCACCTATTTCGATACCATAATCACCATTACGTTATACGATTCCGATAAGGAAAGTGTGATCGATGGTTGTTTTAAATTAGCTCAAAAATACGAAGACTATTTTAGCACAACTAACCCTGACTCGGATATAGCTAAAATTAATTCTGCCGGTGGTAAACCTGTAAAAGTTCACTCTGAAACTATAGATATCATAAAAAAAAGCTTGTATTACAGTGAATTAACTGGTGGCAAATTCGATATCACTGTAGGTAAGCTATCCAAAATATGGCAGAATGCTATAAAGTCCTCTACCATTCCTGATGATTCTGAGATCAAAAATGCTCTTTCTACCATAGACTACCATGGTATAAAAATAAGCGGAAACAATGTGAGTCTTTCTGTGCCTGATCAAGAATTAGATCTCGGTGGAATAGCCAAGGGTTATATCGCCGACAGAATGAGGGAATACATTTTTAAAAAAAGTGTAAAGAGCGGTATTATCAACCTAGGTGGAAATGTAGTTGTTCTTGGCGACAAACCAGATGGCACGAAGTACAATATCGGCATACAGAAGCCATTTTCTGAAAATGGTTCTGTTATCACTTCTGTAGAAGTAAGCGACGAATCCATGGTGACAAGCGGTACTTATGAGCGATTTTTTAAAAAAAATGGTATTGTCTATCATCATATTCTAGATCTAAGTACAGGTTATCCATGTCAGAATGAGCTTAATTCTGTTACTATATTAAGTAAAGAATCAGTAGATGGCGATGCTCTTAGCACATCATGCTTCTGTCTCGGCGAGGAAAAGTCAAGAGAACTCCTAAAAAAACTGGGTAATATTAATGCCATATTTGTAGACAAAAATAACAATATAACTAAAACTTACTAAATAATAAGTAATAAGAGGTATTTATGCATCCTATAGATCAGGATATCAATTCCGGAGAATTTCATAATGTATATGTATTATATGGTGATGAAGCATATCTAAGACGAAACTATAAGAAAAAGCTATTAAAATCTCTGGTCAAAGGAAAGGACACTATGAATTTTTCAACCTTTACCGTAAATGATGTTTCCACTGATAAGCTCATAGACCTAGCTGAAACCATGCCTTTTTTCGCAGAAAGACGAGTGATCTTATGTGAGGAATGCGAATATTTCTCAAAATCTGATGAGAAAATGGCAGATTATCTAAAGAATTTTCCAAGCACAACAATTTTCATTTTCACTGATGTATCTCTCGATAAGAGAACCAAGACTTATAAGGCGGTAAAAGATACTGCTCTTTTTATAGAATGCAAGATGCCTGAAGAACGCACGCTTTCCATATGGGCAATCAATAAGCTAAAAAAAGAAGGCAAAAAAATCAAAGCAACAGCATGGAACGAATTCTATGTAAGAGCCAATGAATCTATGGATCAAATGGATACGGAACTCGACAAGCTTATCAGCTACGTTGGAGATAGGGACGAAATAGAGATCGGTGATGTTCGAACCGTTTGCGTGGGACAGATGGAAGAAAAAATCTTCGACATGATCCGTGCCATAAGTGCTAAGGACTCGGCCATCGCTATGCGCTATTACCGTGGTCTGTTGTTAAATCGTGAAGAGCCCTTTAGAATACTATATATGTTAGAATCTCAGTTCAAACAATTACTTCTTGTAAAGAATATGCACGACAGACACTATAGTAATTCTGAAATCGCCAGTGCTGCCGGTATTGCATCCTACTTCGTAAGTAAAAATCTCGAAGTGTCACAAAACTTCTCTGAAAAAGAAGTCCTGTCATTTTTAAATGAAGCCGCATCCCTTGAGGGAAAATCAAAATCAGGACTTATCTCCGCTCAGAATGCATTAGAAATGCTCATTATTGGACATATATAATAATTGCTTATATATCGGCTTAGTAATATCCTATTTATACGTTTAAATGATTATACTAAAAAAACGCATCCACCCGATCACATGATCTAGTAGATGCGTTTTTTGAATTTGAATTTTGTGATTATGCCATCTGATTTACAGCCTTGGAAAGGCGTGAAACCTTACGGGCAGCATTGTTCTTGTGATAAATACCCTTGCTGGCAGCCTTGTTGATAACTGAAACTGCTGCGATAAGAGCCTTAGATGCTTCATCCTTGTTACCAGCTTCTACGCTAGACTCAACATTTTTGATGTAAGTCTTAACTTCTGAACGAACACTCTTATTTCTCTCATACTTTTTCTTATTTACAAGAATTCTCTTTTTAGCTGACTTAATGTTTGCCAAAATGTCCACCTCCATGGATAATAAAATTATTTTATATTTTAATTTCGCGTATCGGAAATTGGACACGGACAATCCGATGCACATACAGTTGGTATAATACCCTCTTTTATATATTTTTGTCAATAGGATTCATGATTATTAAGGAAAAAAGAAAGGCATTTTCATTATCTGTCTAACTTTAATCAAAATTATTATATATTGCCTATCTCGTTTTCAATAGATGCCTTTGACCCGATCCTGGTCAGGATCCCATACATAAGAACAACATATGGCATAACATCCGGTTCTGTCATAGAAACTGCTGATTGAGCCAAATAGCCTATAAGAACAGAAATAAAACAAAAAGATAAAACTGAATCGGAAGTATTGCTTTTAAATTTTTTTACTGCTGTCTTATATCCTTTTGCTAACACATAAACGAAAACTACTAGCAAAATTCCGGCTCCAATGATACCAACGGTAAAAATCATATGCAAATATAGATTATGAGCTGATGTCGGGATAAACCCTGCCTCATATCTAAGTTCATATAAATGATTTTTCAAGAGATTAACCTCCAGGCTCCCCTCTCCAAATCCAAACATATGTCTAAATATTCCGCCCTTTAAGAAATCTTCCCATACATAGAGCCATATATATCCACGATCCGTTCCCCAGTGTCTCGTAAACCTAAGCAGTTTTCCAAGACTCCCAAGATTTGTTTTTCTATCTATAGCAGAGAAATAAAAGAAAGACAAGAATACAAGCATCACCATTACAATTACTGTAAAATATAGTATTGTTGAAATAATAGATTTTTTTTGTCCCGTGGATTCTATCTGACAATTCTTTTCATTTCTATTTATATGATACCTTATAATAAACATAAATATAAGAAAAAGAGAGCCAAATATCATCATCCATAGCGGCCCGTTTTTTACCATGCAACCTGACATCTTAGATAACGCTCTTCCCGAATTGGTCACCGAATATATAAATGAAAATATTCCATTTCCCATTATCATTCCAAAAAGCATTTCCAAAAAACCCGCCAGCATAGTCAGACTTCTTATCGATACTACAAAGAGGAGGATGATCGTAATAAAACAGCCTAGATAAGTCGCATCTGTGTTTGACATTATCATTCCCCAGCTCAAGAAGCCTGCTGTTATCATTCCTATTGCGTGGTAATACCATTTATTTTTCGACATACATATTGCCGAAACCGGTGCGATCATAAGCGTAATGTATTGACCAAATACTCCTACATTTCCAAATGTAGACAAAAAATTCTGGATAGAATCAGTTCTGACATTAGAAAGCATGTTAAATAGATCATGGCCAAAGAACTGAATACAAGAAAATATCACAATTATCCAGTTTGTGGTACATACAACAAGAAACATCCAAGGTTTAGGTTCAAATTCTTTTTTGCATAACAGAAAAAAAAGCACAAGTATGGTATACCAGAACAGACCTATATATGAATCGGTTCTTCCATCGAAAGCAACATCTTTGTACTTGGCAAATACTGCTGAAATAGCTGATGACACCAAAAACAAAATGGCCAAAATCTCATATATATCGAATTTCTTAATACTAAACTTTTCGTTATTTAATAGTCGTCTTTTATTAATATAATAAAAGATTATACTTCCCAGGATTATGAAACATGTACTGAAAAATCCTACCCGACAGGCCTGAACATTAGAATATCCTCTAATCAGAAAAATCGGATAAACTCCCAAGATCAAAATCCATAGTATGTTTTTAATTTTTTTGAATACATTATCATTAAAGTTCATGTTAACTCACTGTTTATTCTAGTATTTCATTGATGATATAAGCTGATTTACATAATTCATATTTGTATGTGACAGAACCATTGCAAGAGTAATGAGTCCCACCACACATAAAAATATCGATAAACATGCATAAAGTAAAAGCTTATTTTCAACCTTAGTTCTCTTTTGCTTTTGCATTTTACTGCTATTTTTTGATACTTTATCTGACATATTTCCCTTACCTGTATATCTTCTTTTTTTGCTGATTTCCAGCCATTTTAATAATGGCCTTACCCGAAAAAAGACGAGCGCTAAAAACTGCAAATTTCATTGTAAATGTAGGTACTATAACTGTTTTTTTCAAAAACATCTTATTAAGCGCATATTCTGCACAGTAGTCTGCAGAAATTCCTCTAAGGGCAAATGAAACGTCAGCCACCTCATTAAATTCTGTATCTACAGGACCAGGGCATAAACAGCTTATTGTTATATCAGAATGTCTCTCTGATAATTCCATAGAAATAGCTCTGGTCAAGCTTGTCACATAAGCCTTGGTTGCATAATATGTAGCCATATACGGACCTGCCGGGAACAATCCGGCACTTGAAGCTACGTTCATAATATATTTATCATGTTTTCCACTTTTATCCATTATCCTAAGAACTTCTTTGGTAAGGATATGAACAGCTGTTACATTGACATCTATCATGCCGATCTCTCTATCTAGATCGGTTTCAATAAAAGGACCTGCCAAGCCGAATCCGGCACAATTGATAAATATATCCATTTTCTTTTCAGAACCTTCGATATACTGTACAAGTTTCGTTATTTCATCTCGTTTTGACAGATCTGCCTCGAAAATATCAACCGATATATCCGGGTCATCAATTTCGTTTTTCAATTCCTCTAGTCTGTCAACTCGCCTTGCAACCAATAAAAGATCATAGCCTCTTTGGGCAAGCTTAAGTGCGAACTGTTTTCCGATTCCGCTGCTTGCTCCCGTTAATACTGCAAGATTTCCCATAAAAATCTCCTATTCACAAACAATTTTTTCATTTTATTTTATAATTTTTAATATAGAATTATAATATAGAGTTATGAGTTAGATAGAAGCCTTATAAATATTAAGTATATCATCATATCCTAATTTTTTAATAGAACCTATAGTCCTAGTCTTATTATATGAGCACTCAAGTGTCATAGCTTCAAGCTTGGCATAATCCGGAGCCTCCCCGAATAATTCTGTAAGGCTTGTAGGCATATCAAGCTTTTTAAAAAACTTAATCGTCTTTTTTATTCCTTCTTCTGTTGCTTCAATATCATTCAAAGCCTCAATGCCATATACTTTTCTGGCAAATCTAGCAAATCTCTGAATATCATCATGCATTACATAATGAGCCCATGATGCCCATATGGCCGTAAGTGTGGCCCCATGTGTAAAATTATACAGCGCTGACATAGCCATTCCCATCTGATGACATGCCCAGTCGCCTTCTCTACCAGTATCTCCCTTAGCTCCGATTCCTGTAAGTCCGATATGGGATACACTTCCACACCACATTATCTCACTCATAGCTTCATAACTTTTGGGATTTCTCATACCCTTAATACCATATTCGACTATATCTCTAAATAATCCCTCTGCAATTTCATCTGTCAGATGATTACCCTGAATCTCCGTAAAATACCTCTCAGAAGTATGCATGAATATGTCTGCAATTCCAGCGCCAAGCTGATACTTGGGAAGCGTCATAGTAAGCTCAGGATTCATAACTGCGAACTTGCATCTATTATAAGGTGTATTGATTCCCCTCTTTGTAGGAGGATCAATAGTATCATTGGTTAAAACAGCAGAATCACTGGTCTCGCTACCTGCTGCAGATATTGTAAGAATAGCTCCTATTGGAAGTGAATTGGTGACTGTATCCTTATTCATCCAATAATCCCAAATGTTTTTGTCCGGGTTAGCAGTTCCATGAGCAACAGCCTTTGCTGTATCTATTACACTTCCTCCGCCAATTGCCAGAATAAAGTCCGCCTTAAAATCAAACGCAGACCAAATAAGTTCCCTTGCCTTGCTTAAAAGTGGATTCGGGACAACTCCGCCAATGCTCTTGATCTCGAGACCTGCATCTGTGAGATTCTTTTCCACTCTTTCGAGTAATCCACTTCTCTCTGCAGATTTTCCACCATATATGATCAATATCCTCGTGCCACCGTATTTTTTGATTAACTCGGCAGTGCTGTTTTCAGTATCTTTTCCGAATACAATTTCTGTTGGTGCATAATAGACGAATTTTTTCATACTGTCACCTCGTTATCCATATTGTTAATCTAATGAAGTTATATTATATCAGATATTTCTCTCAATTTCTTACACATGGTGTATCTATTACATATTTTCCATTATTTTTTAACTTAATCTTTACCTGATACTGCCATTTTGTACAATAAACCTGTGACTTTATATCTTTTAGCCTGTTTATTGTATCTTTGCCCGGATGTCCATAGCTGTTTTTTCTTCCTGCTGATATTATAGTAACCTTGGGTCTGACGGTATCAATAAAATTTAGAGAATTAGAATACTTTGAGCCATGATGACAGGCCTTTAAAAGCGTTATATCTGACAACTGATCTATTCCACATTTATCCAATATACCCTGCTCAGTTTTCGAATCGATATCGCCAGTAAATAGTCCACTGAAATCTCCGGACCTAAGGATGAACACAAGGCTAAGACAGTTAATATCTTCATTTCTCTCTCCCTCATATGGGGATAGAACTTGAATCTCCGAATGTTTTTTTCTCATTGATACAGTGTCTTTGCTTTTTATCTTATTACTATACTCCTTTTTTTTGATTTCGATATTATCTTTGCCTGAAAATACTATTTTATCACCGGATGTTACCCCGGATACTTCAATGTGTCTGGATAAGGCCTTTTCCTTGATTTCTTGAAATGACCCTGTGTTTAAGATCTGTTCCGATGTTATTATCTTGCCGATCGGATACCCTGAATCTAATGCTTCAGCTAACCCCGATATGTGATCAGTATCGCTATGGCTTACGAACCATACATCGATCTTTCTCACACATCTGTATTTTAAGAAAGGAAGAATATTATATTTTCCTACTTTATCTATTGATGAAGATCCTCCATCGATAAAAATATTGGTGCCATCGCCTTCAGAAAAATATATGCCATCGCCTTGCCCTACATCTAGCATGTCGATCTCTTTGAGATTGCTTCTTGGTAAAACTATTATTCCTAAAATAATAGACATACAAATAACAGATACTATAAAGTGCCATTCCTGTTTTATAGCCTTAAAAAGAATATATAAGACCATGTAATATATAACGATCCACCACCATTTTGGCTTACCTACTATTAATGTTGATGCCGGCAGATTAATGGAATAATCGGATGCTGCCTCAAAAAAATACAAAATAATGTGACATAAATATAAAAAGATATTACCAATAGAATGAAGTCCTATTGTGCCTAAAATACCGCCTATCAATCCCGACACCAGAAGGTATGGGAAAAGAGGAAGCAAAAAAAGATTAAGAAATGCCCCATATACCGGAATCTCATAATAAAAAAAGCTAATAATCGGAATCGTAAATAATTGTATAGCCATTGAGAAAATAAGCTGACCTAGAACAATATCAAGAGCTGTAGGATGGTATTCCTTGGTTTCTTTCATTCCACATTCTCTTGCCTCATCCCATTTTTTTCTTTTGTAATCCTTATATCTGTCATGAATAGGTACAGCAAAAATCATTACACCAAGAACTGTTCCAAATGAAAAAACAAATCCACTGTATTCTATAATAACAGGATTAAGAAAAAGCATTATACTTCCCACCGCCATGAGAGATGTAACTCCATCATACGATGCACCTGTTACTTTTGCCACTATCGATACAAAAAACATACCGACGGACCTTACTGTAGATACCGAATTACCACACAATTTTCCATACAAGAGTGCTGCAATCAATCCGGCAAAACTGCTTTTATTGACTCCAAATCCTTGTTTTTTCAGCCTTCTATACAATCCCCTTGATACTACATCGATATGAGTTCCTGACACAGATAGTAAATGACATATACCGGCTAATTTGAATATATCCATTAAATTATCAGGTATATCGCTTTTATCACCTATTGTCATTCCTGATAATATATTCCCCTCTTCTCCCGGAAGGTATGACAAATAGACATCCCTAAGATGACATCTAAATCTATATAAATATCTCGAAATTGAAAAAAACGGTCTTCTTTCTTCCTGAATTGTGGAATTATATATTTTAAAAAATATTCCCTGACTCCAGAGTTGTCTCTCCTCATCATATCCTCCCTCATTAGAGGCAGGCTTAAGTAGAGATATTTCTCCCGTAACATCTATTCTGTCACCCGGATATATATCTATAGGCCACTCTGAGTCACCGGATCTTGATCCTGACTTTGTTTCTGGCTTTTTTTCCTGACCTTCAGCTTGATATGAAGTGCCCTTGCCCTTGTCTGTCAAAAAATATTTTGGAGGATAAATGTAGATTTTACCTATTTTTTTACCATTATTGGAAAAATAAGCACTTTTTCCACTTATCCTAATAGAATCAGATCTATTCTCTATGTTGTCTACAATACAAGTTACCGATACCTTATCTCCATCTGAATATCCAGCCACTCTGTCTGCTACATCAGATGTATATATATTTCCTCTAATTATTCCAATGAAAAATAAAGCAAAAAACAATACAACCTCAAGCATCTTGCGATAAGCCCGGATTCTGCTTTTTACTGTAAACCCTGAAAAAATCAGGAGTAGTACTATACCGACTATAAGTATCTCCCATACTCCATATACGGCATAGACTATTCCTATCAGGAAGAGAAGTAAGGCCGCCCCCAGCGGTCGTTTCATATAAACCTCTCTTCTTTTATTTAATTATTTATTTCAATATTTTATTAATTTATTTCTATTACATTTTATTTTTACTTTTTATTTGTGCATTTATTTTAGCAAAAAATCACTCATCTGAAGGCGAGCTGATCACAAGAGATTCATTCATAGAATATAGCGGTCCCAAATCATTTGAATCGTCCTTTAGGCTAAGGTTCTCACCAGCACAAGACAGCTGAACCCTTTTTACTCTCTCTAGAGAAGCAAGGGAATTCACCATTGAATATACTCTAAGCTTCAGATCCTCATCAGATATATTATCAGTAAATGAACTGTCCATATTCACATAGCAAGTCCCATCAGCAACATAAATATTCAAAATTGAAACCGAAGATGGATATGCCTGTTTAGCATTTTTATCTGAAGGAGTCTGTGTAAGATATTTCATTACGACACGTTCAAGAGAGGTATTACTGGAATACTCAACCTTCTTGTTGAGTCCATATAATCCTTTTCCTTTTTTATCCGGATAATAAAGCGTAAGCGATATTTTCTGCCTGTTGGCATCCTTTCCCGCCAACGATATGACAAAAGAATCTTCCTTCATAGTCTCAATAACTGAACCATCATTTTTAAATGTCTTGATCGGTTCATGCTCGACCTCAAATGTAACCTTACTAACACCCTTCAACTGTAAAAGCGTCATACTGATAGCGGACCTTATGAGAGTCTCTCTTACGGGATCCAATGTACTGTACGTCCTACTAAATGACAGAAAAACTTCCTGATCTTCCTTAACATAAGCGAAATCCTGACAAACAATATCCTCAGGAATAGGCCTTACCATATTGCCATTGGTAGAAGTACCCTTCATTGCATTAATAAGTTCCTTGATCTCTGATTCAACGCCAGAATCTGCCTTAATCTTATATGCTTCTTTTTCGATGCCTGTCTGGTTCTGATTGATATCATATATCCCAAATTCATTCTGTGATGAATTATTCCCATTTTTTTGAGAGGTATTACCACAAGACGTCTGTAGAATAACAGAGATAAAAAGCATCACTGTCAATGCTGCACTTATGATCTTTTTCTTATTTTTATATTTCATCATTAACACCTCCTGCCACATACTTAAGCGGAAGTCGGATGTCGAAGAAGCTGCCCTCTCCCAATACTGAGCTGACCTTTATCTCGCCCTTATGAAGCGATATGACATCGGCAACAATAGCCAGACCAAGTCCCGTTCCACCAATCTCTCTGGAATGTGACTTGTCTACCCTGTAAAATCTTTCAAAAACATGTCCGATAGAATCTTCCGGAATACCTATTCCGGAATCCTCCACTCTGATAAAGCAATACTGTTTATCTGCATTTAATGTTACATGAACATAACCACCATCATGATTATACTTTATTCCATTCTCTACGATATTCATAAGTGCCAGAGTGAACTTAACTTCATCAACCTCGCATACTACAGGTCTAAAACTCTCAAGTACCAGTTCTACTCCTTGCTTTTCAGCTAAAGGTTTTAATCTTCTAAGAAGATCCTCTATCATGTCATTCATCTGTATCTGGGCAATATTAAGAGTAGCTCCTGATCTATCCATTCTAACAAGAGATAACAGATCATTGATAACATTTGTCTCTCTATCGATTTCCAGAGTGATGTCCTTCATGAATTCCTTGTACATCTCAATAGGAGCGCCATCGGAACCATTAAGTGAGTCAGCCAGTACTTTGATAGATGCCAATGGTGTTTTCAACTCATGAGACACATTAGATACAAATGCCTGTCTTGCATCCTCCATTGCTACCGCACGTTCACGATATCCGTCGAACTCATCAGAAATATCTCCATCCTCAGTGTAGAACTTCTTCCACTCTCCCTCTTTACCGTTTTCTTTAAGATTGTGCACTCTTCGCTTAAACAGTCTAAAAGGATGCGTATATCTGTTAGAGAAAAATAGTGCTATTGCAAAGGCTAACATTCCTGCAATGATCAGCATCTCACCAAATAGATTTCTCTGAAATTCAAATTCCTGATCAATATCCTCTGTGGAACGGGTCAAAAGAAGTGCACCAATAACACCTGAATTATCAGAAGATATATTGGTGTCATCATTGTCTAAATTTTCTTTTTTTGAAAGCGATAAGATCGGTATGGTAACCGTTATGCATTTATTATACTTGTCATGGTAAGATGCAGACTGGCCCTTAGCTGCAGACACGACATTGTCCCAGACAACATATTTCCCATCATCGATATCATATGTGTCTTTTACTACCTTAAGGGTAGAATCAATTACCATAACTCTGCCTGAATACGCATTGGAAAGTGCTACAAGTTCAGCGTTCAAAAAATCCACTGACTGATTATCCAAATAACCTGTTGATGCGATCTGGTTCGTAATAACCTGAGCCTGAGACATCATTCTGGTAACGTTGGTATCTATACTTCTCTGCCTGTCGATAGGAAGCATAAATGCACTGAAACAAACTCCAGGTCCCATTACACATAAAAAAACAAGTACAAATAATCTAAAACGTATGCTCTGAAAGAATCTTTTCAAGACCGTTTCCCTTCGCCAAACTATACCTGATAAAAGTAACCTATTCCCCACTTGGTATGAATATACCTAGGCTCTCCGGGATTTGGTTCGATCTTTTCACGAAGACGTCTGATATGTACATCAACTGTTCTGGCATCTCCCGGATAATCATTTCCCCAAACTTTTTCAAGAAGCAGATCTCTGTTATATACTTTGCCAGGATTCTGAAGGAACAGATACATAATATCAAATTCCTTACCTGTAAGATTATATTCACGATCCTTGATATAAAATCTCCTGCTATCGATACTCATACGAATATCTCCACTCAATATGGTATCTGGCGAAGTCTGAGTCTTCTGGTGATCCGGTGTGATCCGGCGCATTATTGCTTTGATCCTAGCCTTGACCTCTAGAATATTAAAAGGCTTGGTAATGTAATCATCTGCCCCATATTCTAGACCCAGGATCTTGTCCATGTCCTCAGATTTTGCTGTAAGCAAAATAACCGGAACCTTACTGGTCTCTCTTATTTTCTGTAAGACTTCAAATCCGTCCATTTTAGGAAGCATAACATCAAGAAGTATCATGTCGTACTTGTTAGCCATCGCAAGATTGTATGCTTCCTCGCCGTCATATGCACAGTCCACATCCATCTCGTCCTGTTCCAGACTGAATTTTATTCCCTTAACAATTAATTTTTCGTCATCAACGACAAGTACCCTTTTTGACATAATTCCTCAATCTAATCTAATATAATAATCTAATCTAATGCAATCTTATCAGAAAGCTTATTGTAAACGCCTTCTTTGATCCCTGGTATTTTCATCAGTTCTTCCAAAGTAGAAAAACCACCACTTTCTTCTCTGTATTTAATAATATCCGAAGCCTTGGACTCACCTACTCCGGGAAGTGTCATAAGCTCTTCCTTGGTTGCTTTATTCAATGAAACAAGTGCTGCTCCACCGGATCCTGCAGTTATTTCCATAGCTTCTGCCTTACTCTTAATAGTGATCTTCTGTCCGTCCTTAATGGGTGCAGCCTGATTAATATCATCAAGCGATGCCTCTGCAGTAATCCCACCGGTTTTTTCGATCGCCTCAAAAATCCTGGCTCCCGGTTTTATCTTATATACTCCCGGGCTTATCACTGCACCTGAGACTTCCACATACCATGTTTCATAAGATTTCGGTTTTTGACCACTGTCCTTGGTATTTTCACCCTGATTTTTTTCTAAGCTCTTACCCGAAGATGTTGATATATCCCCATTTGATCGAGCCTTATTGGCCTCTGCTTTTTTATCCAGATAAGAACTCTTACTACATGAACATAAGAAAATCAATATACACAAAAACAAAACCAGAAATATTCCGGTTTTGCTTTTATTTTTAATTAAAACCATCTATCCTCCATAACTGGGGATGATTTTTCTGTCTGTGAAGTTAATCATAATAAAATTCGTAATACATTACAAGGACTTTACAGAAAAAGCTGTATAAATTTTGTCCTTATTATAAAAAATCTATGACTTCATATATTCGATTTCATCAGAAAGTGCCTTTGGTACCTCAATCCCTTGATTTTCCAATTTTTTAGCAATATTTAAAATTGGGTGGATCTTTTCCTGACTCTTTATTTCAAATTTGTTAAGCTCATTTCCATATATAGGGCTCGTCTTAAGTCTCTCTCTATAGCTAAGAGAGAACGGGCAGTAAGCAAATAATATGCCTCTGGCAACTCTGTTCATAAGCGGGCTTCCATTGCTCTCAGAATTGATATAGACACAATAGTCTGATACAAAGGTTCTCCGCAGATTGCTTCCAGCTTTTTGGATCTGCTTTTTAATCTTGTCCCTTTGTTCAGTATTGAGTTCTCTGTTTTTCCTATAAAATTGAATATAATCATTATATTCTGATGTAAGTGACAAATCCTTGAGGTCATTCCAATGAACACCCTGTTCTGTCTTCGTGATCTCCCAACGATACTCACCGCAAAGAGATGTAAAGGCCTTGGTCATGTCCTCTGCAAGGAATATCGGCATTATCATCCTAGCCTTGGAATCTCTCTTCTTGCCTTCGATTTCCTGCCACAATGCTGCTCTTGTACCAACATTTGGAAGCAATATAATATTGGGAATTACCTCTACATGAACGAAGATATTTTTTAACCCAAGTTTTTGATCTCTATATTCTCTTTCTCTTCGAAAAATCGATTTATCAATACTGATTATTGTATTAATGGCATCATTGACCTTGGTTGCTGACATATATGAATTATTCAGATCCATAAGTACATTGCAACTGTCAAAAAACGGCTGATAGGAACTTATCTTGCCAAATGTCATTCTATTACCCATCTTAAAGAGGTTACTAATCTCATACATAAGCTTTGATTTGGAATCATCAATCTTTTCTGCATATTCAAGATCAGTAATGTCTCCACGAAGTTTCTGCTCACGCATGTATGCCTCATAGTCCTGCTCAAATTCATTTCTTGATGGTACAACCGTACCATTTTGAATCATTGTGAGCCACTGATAAAGTGTAAATACATGTCCCTCTTCATCCGGTCTATATGATGTGATTATCCTATAGAGTATCTCAGTATTCTTTGGTCCTGCCAATTCTTCATCAAAAAATCCAAAGAACAGAAACATACGAACTTCAACCGGAATATTCATAGGATTATCCCGACTTTTTAAAAAGCAGGCAGGATATAATTCATAAAATCTATCTATTAAATGTTTTCTAATGATTCTAACCGAATCTATAATACTTCTTCTATCAGGTAATTCTTTGTATTGTTTTACCAATTCCTTTAGATTAAGAGCTTTATTTTTATCAATTTCACTATATGAAAGAATGATATCCATAGCATTTTGAATAAGTGGCACTTCTCCATCTTGATCTTCGCCACTCAACTGCATCGTCTGTTTTAAAGCATTAAGTTTCATGTCCAGAAGTTTCATTTCTGATTTGAATTCCTCGGATTCCCGGGACATTATCCTAAGATCCTGTTCCAGGCTGATTATCCCAGTTTTTATCTTAACCTGAAGCTCATACATGAGAAGTACTGTTCCCACTGAAACTGAGGGAGCAGCATTGTAGAAGTTCATCATAAACTTCTTCTCATTTTCCTTCATGGACTCCAACAAATTAACCTGCCATTCCTGTAGGAGATCATTCCTTTCAGGTGCACTTATGTCGAGTAATCCCGGGAATATTTTCTGCTGAACTCCCGCTTTTTTACACTGAACCGGATAATCTGCTATCTGAGCGTGAAGCTTCTCAAATTCCTGGGAAACATTTTCATAAAAAGTATAATAAATGTTAAATGCATTAAGTGTATCTCTCACTGCTTTTGCTGCCAGAGCCGGTGAGATCTTTGCATTATTTTCAACTATTCTCTGTATACTGGACTCTTCGAAAAATGGGTAAGTATATACCTGAACCGGTTCTTCTGCAGTATAAGTAAAATTGTACTTTTCCTGAGGTGTTTCCTGAAGTCCGATCAGGCTCCCCTGGGTAAGCATCATTTTCTGCCCGCAAAAATAAACAGATACAGTTCCCTTCAGTATCAATTCAGCTGTGGTTACCGTTTCATCTTTTGAATGGATCACCTTACCCGCTTCATAATTTTCCAGTGCCATTTTATCTCCTTATTTTCAGTTCCTGGGCTTACCAAGAAAAATATATGGTGTTGCCTGATAAACATAGTAGTTTATCCAATTAGTATACAATGTATTAGCATGTCCTCGCCACTGTAATTTCGGTTTCTTATTCGGATCGTCATCTATATAATAATTTTTCGGAAGAGCTATGTCCATTCCCTTTGCAATATCTCTTTTATATTCCTTATCAAGAGTATACCTATCATACTCAGGATGTCCCATACAAAATATCTGGGAACCATCTTCATTCATACATAAAAATATTCCGGCCTCAGGTGATTCTGAAAGTATGATCAGATCATCATGTTTCTCCACATCCTCTGTAAGAACTGTAGTATTTCTAGAATGCGGTGCCAGGTATAGATCATCAAATCCCCTTACGAGAGGAACCTTTCTATGAAGTACCTTGTGCGAATATACTCCGAACAGTTTCTCGGGAAGCATGTGCTTCTTGATCCCATAGTGATAATACAGTCCTGCCTGAGCTCCCCAACATATATGAAATGTAGAAGTGACATGGGTCTTGGTCCATTCAAGTATTCTGGTCATTTCATCCCAATAATCGACCTGTTCAAATTCCATAGTCTCTACCGGAGCACCGGTTATAATAAGACCATCTAGATATTGATCCTTGATATCCTCTATTGTCTGATAGAATTTGTATAAATGACTCATAGATGCATTTTTAAAATCATGATCCTTAACCGTTAGGAAGGTCACATCCACTTGAAGTGGCGTGTTGGAAAGAGAACGAAGTAGCATGAGCTCTGTATCTTCCTTTAATGGCATAATATTCAAAATACCAATGGAAATCGGTCTAATGTCCTGATGAAGAGCTCTGTCCTCATCCATAACAAATATATTTTCTTTTTCCAGGACGCTTCGAACCGGGAGATCCTTTGTTGTACAAATTGGCATAAACTAAACCTTCTTTTTTATAATTTCTTTTTTATAATCGCTCTTTTATAATTGCATTATTGTAATTATTTTCTATCAAATAAATAAAAAGATTACGATTTACCACTATTTCATGTTCTGATCTATGTTCAGTTCACTAAAAAGTTTCTTCTCTTCAGCAGGGGTGATCTTCCTGTATTTTCCCTCGGAAATATCATCAAGCATTAGATTCATTATCCTTATTCTCTTAAGATCATGGACATGATAGCCCTCGGCGTTGCACATCCTTCTGATCTGTCTGTTAAGACCCTGGGTCAAAACAATATTGAATTCATTATAATCAGTTTTTATGACCTGACATTTTCTGGTAGTAGCATCTAGTTCTTCCAGATAGATTCCGTTTCTCATATGCTCTATAAACTCTGGAGTGATACCATGATCCACTCTTACCACATACTCTTTTTCATGATAATTTCCGGCCTTACTGAGAGGATTGACCAGCTCTCCCATATTTGTAAGAAGTATGAGTCCTCTCGATTCCTTATCCAGTCTTCCTACATTATAGACTCTTCTCGGATAATTAATGTAATCTATAATATTATTCTTATCACCTTTGAATGAAGTACAGACAATACCTTTGGGTTTATTAAAAAGGAGAATCACTCGATCTCTTTCTGCAGATATTTTTTTACCATCAAATAACACCATATCTTCAGGATATACTCGGTCTCCCTTAGATGCTGTATATCCATTTATTCTTATTCTGCCCTCGTCCAACATTCTGTCTGCCTCTCGACGAGACATAACTCCTGCGGCGCTTAAATACTTATTGATTCTCATAGATCCATCATCCTGTGAATCAATTTCAAATCTATTTCCCAACTGTTTTACCTCTTCTATAAAAAAAGGGGACGAAAAATCTCAACTTACTTAACTTAAGAAGAAACTTTTCCGTCCCGGATTTATAATTGCATTATGTTACGTTATTTACTGTAAAAGATCAGAACGAACATATCCGCTCTTTCCATTTGAAGTTGTTACGCTTGTCCAACCAGTAGCGAAGTTCTGACCAACTATTACCTGCATTCCTGCATACGCTACATCTACAACTGACGAGCTCTCATTCATTTCCTGTCTGACACGAACGGTATTATGAAGCAAAACTGCTCCTCCAGGTGTAATCCCTGCTACCTGGACAGAATCTGTCTCGGCAGGCTTGGTATCTGCGAGATACTTCGTCTCGACATATCCATTTCCTTTATTGTATGAGATCCTGCTATAATCGCCCTCATCTGCATACTTCGTAACCTCTGATCCAGCTTGAAGATTTCCAAGCTGAGCTCCGGTAGAATCTGCTCCCTGATATACTGTCACTGCCTGAGTAGTATATTTAGTGACCTTGTTCTTTTCATCTGTAGCCTTCTGTTTTGCAGCAGCGACATCGTCAGCTTTCTTTTTCTTAGCATCGGCTGCTTCCTGAATTTTCTTGGCTTCTTCAGTTTCATAATCAGCATTCCACTTTTGTGTAGCATTCGGAAGTGTAGAGCTAAGGAATGTATTCAGATTCTCGTCCTTGAGCATTGCTTCGTTAAACTTCTGCTGAATGTCAGCCTGAAGCGCCTGAACATCGTCCTGTTGTTCAAATGCTGCAATAAGCTGAACAACCTTTTCATTCATTTCATTTTCATTATTATTGGTATTAAAATTACTGTATAAGTTATTAATATACAGCTTGCCATCTTTATCTGTAGAGACATAGAAGAAATCAAGGCCAGCTGCAGAAGTCTCTATACCTTTGAATTTAATCTTCATTGATACAGATACCAGATAAGACTTGTCATCAAGTCCTCTCTTAAAGTAGACCTTAACAGCATCATATGAATCTACATACTGTCCGAAGAATTTGATATAACTTGCTTCTCTCTCTGAAACTGGATCAGCTACTTCTTTTACTGCAGCCACATCGCCATCAGCATAAGCTTTATAATAACTATTTAACAGTTTTGTAAGATCACTGTTTTCTGTTTTCTTATCCTGCTTATACGTCGAGTAGGCTCCTGACAGAGGATTTTCATCCAGTGCTGTGTTATCCGTACAGCGAAAAAGCGTTAGGATGATTCCTATCAAAACTATAAATGCAAGATAAAATCTGTATTTAGATTTATCAAATATAAACTCTCTTATTGATGCTACTTTATTCTTCATATAAACCTCCCGGTTTAAAGGTATTTTAATGTAATGTAGACGACTGGATTCGAACCAGCGATCTTCGGAGTCGGAGTCCGATGCGTTATCCAACTGCGCCACGCCTACTTATGTGTCCCCGGAAAATCAGATCTCTTGAAACAACTAACATATACTAGCAAACTATGGATTAGAAGTCAATTTCACCATGGTATAGTTTCACAAAATTTTCGTATTTTTATCCTATAATCTAATGATTTATAATTATAAACACAAAGAATCCATTGTGATTGTGTGTATAACTCTTTGTAACCAACAACCACAATGGACTCTGTATAAAATCATTTATACGGCTATCATCAATACTTTGTAAATATGTTTATTTCATCTGTAAATCCATTAACAGCACCGACAGATGCATTCATCTCTTTATCAATATCTGACATCTTGCCTACGAGATTTGTAGTATTATCAGCAGAAGAAACTACAGCCTGAGCGCTTTCCTCTGAAGCCTTGGCAATTCCGTCAATTGCTCCTATCATATCATTCATTATATTGGTAAGGCTATTTGTCTTTTCTGCAAATGCAAGCATGGCTTCATTAATATGATTTGCATCAGCCTTGTACTGCTCTCCTGAATCTACAAATCCGTCATAATCTGACAATACTCTTTCCTGCATAAAATCAAGCATCTGCTGTGAATTTTCAACCAGAGAATTAACTGCATTAACAACCATATCATTAATAACCTGAATGTTATTTGCTGTTTCTTTTGATGATTCTGCAAGTTCTCTGATCTCATCAGCAACAACGGCAAATCCTTTTCCTGCTTCACCGGCTCTTGCCGCTTCTATCGAAGCATTAAGTGCGAGAAGATTGGTCTTGGAAGAAATATTAAGTATCTCTCCTGTCAGATTGTTGACCTCGTCAACACTCTTTGAGTCGTCAATAGCCTTCTTCATCGTTCCTATCAGACCATCCAGCATCTCATTGGTAGCAGACTTATTCATCTTGGCTGTGTTAGCAAGCTCTGTTGCTCTTTCATCCATTTCCTTGGTATAAGATGCGATCTCATTGGACTGGGTGGAAATAGCATCAACCTCATTGCCGATGTCTCCTGTATTGGCTGACACAGTCTGGACTGTTGCTGACACTTCTTGCATAGATGCAGAAAGCTCCTCAAGTGCTGCGCTTACTTCTGATGCATTGTCATTGGATGTACTTACACTACTATTAACATTACCGATGAGCCCCATAAGCTTGCTGGAACCGCCGCCGAGTTTGCTCACAATATTCTGCATAAGATCAAGAAAATGGTTGATTCCTGTTGAGAGCTGACCGATTTCGTCATTTTTACGAATCGGTATTCTCTGAGTAAGATCTCCCTGTTTATTCCTAATAGTTTCATTAATCTTGTGCACTCTATCTGTTGCATCCTTAAGAGGTTTTATTACATTCATTTCTACAAGAACGATTGTAATTACGAAACATATACCCATCAACATCAAAAGAATAAGTCCGAGTACTCTGGCATTCTGATATATATCCTGAGCCTTCTGAGATGCAGCTTCAGCACCGTTTGTCTCGTAATCTTTTAATGCCTTTATCGTAGATTCCATTTTCTCAGCTGCAGGTATCATCGTCTGATTAATATTCATAAGTGCCTGGGTACCATTCCCAGACTTGGCATCCGAAAGAGCTCTTTCCGCTGCGCTTTCCACTCTTTTGACTTCTGCTTCAAAATTATTCAAGAGTTCAGTTTTGCCGGACTGTGCTGGCAGAGCCTTGTATTCTTTAAGATCTGCGTATTTCTGTTTCTGAACAGATTTCATATTTTCATATTCTTTAGTGGCTACCTCAGTATTTCCCATCTGGTAAGCCATCATAAATGAATCAAGAGATTTCCATTCGGTTTCAATATCTACATATAACCTGCCGGATAGATCGACTCCCTTGATATAATTTTTTGAAATAGAACTCTGTTGCTGGTTCATATCCATCATGTTTTTGTAATTAACAAGATTTGAAATTACAGCTATTATTGTTAAAACAAGTACAGGAATAAGGATCTTAGCCCCGACAGATATAGATCTGCTTCCTGCTTTGCTATTACTCTTCTTTTCCTCTGCCATTTTGTCTCCTTTGCCTAAATAAAAACCAAAGCACCATTTATTTGTACATTCCCATTGACCAGTAGCCCCTGTGAAAAGTAATCATATTAACTAATAGCCTACGCTTAACATTTTAATCACTTTCGGTAAAGCTGTAAAGACAAAAGTACAAAAAACATTGTTATTTTGTACTTTTATATACATTTTAAAGTGAATTATTTTTATTTATACATCAGCTCTGTTTTTTTCTTATATTTTCAATTATAAGTTCTGCTGTTTTACCTGGTGAATTATATTCTGTAGATACAAATATATCTCCAACTTTCTTATATGCATCGTGACGTTTTTCCATCAGTCGCCTTATATCACCCGGGTTATTTATTTCCTTTAATAGAGGTCTGTCTGTTCTACCATATACTCTATTAAAAATCGCTTCCGGCTTGGCCACAAGAACCACACATAAGCCCGTACTTTTCATTAATTCCCTATTTTCAGTACTTATAGGTAC
>JAGOLM010000022.1 GCA_017994075.1 Lachnospiraceae bacterium | reverse complement strand
GAACTTAGTCTTTCTTGAGTAGAATTTCATTAATTACAAGTGTATAATAACTAGCGTTTGTAATTGTACTGAATGACTTTCCCTAAATAGTGAGAAGAGAAGATTGTAGAAGGTTTATATGAAAAAGGTTAAGAAATACGGTGATTTTATATTAGCACTTATAGTTTTGATCTTTGCAGTTGCTGCAGCAATTGTTGTGATAAAAATGGTAATAAATAAGAATGATGGATCGCTTTTTCCGAAGAATAAAAGCAATACAGAAGCTACCAGCATTACGAAGAAAACTACCAAAAAAAAGACTAGTTCATTTTCAAAAGAAGATGATAGTGTAGGAACGATATTTATAGGAGATAGTCGAACGGTCGGATTAAATAAGGCTGTTGATATAGAGGCGGAGGACAGACAGTTCGTTGTTGCTAAGGTAGGAATGGGATATAACTGGTTTGTGAAAAGTGCACTTCCTGAGATTAAGAAGATTAAGGCAGAGAATACAGCTCTTACAAAATGGAGATATGTGATTAATCTTGGAGTTAATGACCTATTAGATATCAATAAATATTTAGACGAATATGATGAACTGACCAATGAGGATTCTTCTATTCAATTAGTTCTTGTGTCTGTCAATCCTGTTAAGGATTATCCGACGATAACCAATAGCAGTATCAAGAAGTTTAACTCTAAACTTATGGATGCAGGATATGATTATATTGACACATATAGTGCTCTGGTGAAAAAAGGATATGAGACTGTTGATGGACTTCATTACAAAGATGAAACGTACGATGATATCTATGATTTGATAGAGTCAGGTCTTTCGGATTTGTAAATCAATTCGGATAGCAAACGGCAATTATGTTCAAATATAAATAAAGTATACTAAAAACCCGGGAGCATTTTGCTCTCGGGTTTTTTGCTGCAAGTGAATATAAACAAAGTCATACACAATGATGATCTAGTATTTAACAGATTCGGAATTTAGAAAATCGGCGATTGCCTGAATTCCTTCATCAGTAAAATCCTCTTCGTATGTTAGCTTTTCTTCATTGGTTGTGTCGAAGGCTAGAGGACCCTTCCATATATATATTATGAATTTATCCTCATCCTCCGGATTCCTTTCGATTTTATATCTCATATTTCCAATGCTTCCGGTATAGGAAGTCTTTTTGTAATATGGAATTGAAAGAAGATCTTTTTTGTCTATCATAAAAACTTATTTCCTTAGTCGTTCATTTTCAAATCTTGACCTGGTACGAACAGCATATTTTAAATGGTCAAAACGTTCATCCAAATCACCATCAGGAATTACAACATCAAGTGACGCAGCCATATTATCGATCATAATATTTGTTATATCAGAACGCATACCGTCAAGGATCTTATACTTTTCTCCAATATCATCGGTATCAAGAAAATGTAGAAGGTTCTTGCTGACTCCTTCATACTCATCATCAGATTCACACTGCTTATTATATAAAGAATTGTTTCTTTCATTGCTTTGATCAGCATGAACAGACAAATGGGTGATCCTAAGATCATCATTCATTATCCTATAGGTAAATCGATGTTTCTCAATTACGTTAGGATATTTCGTGTGATCGACATCGCTTATGAACATATCATAAGGTCTGGCAAAGACACCAAATGGCTCATAGAGAGCTTGATATATAACTAATTTTTCTCTGGTTTCTGAATGGGTGGCAACAGCAATGATTTGGTAGTAATTGTTTTTGAAGTGTTTGTATATCTCACCCGGTTTGGGATTTCCCTGCGGCATATTTGTGCCTCGATTCTATTCTTTAAATTTAGTCAGCTTTAAAATGAAAATTCAAATAAATCTTGTAATGAAGAATTGTTCGTAATCTGACGATCTAATGATAGCATTAAAAAGAGGCTAATTAAAGAATAAAAATTGTATATTTGGGTAGATGTAATACATGTCTGTATGGATAGATAAAGTAGTGAAGGCATAATGCAAAATCTAGGAAATAGCTAAGCAGATACTATATGATAAATCATGCATAATAACCCATTATCATGCCTTACTCATCTCACTGTTATGATATTTTTTGTCCATGGTCACATCTTTTCCGAACCATACCGGAGGGAGAAAAGCATTGGCATCTTCTACAGATGGGAATTCAACCTCGGCCATTTTCAGGTTGGAACCATCCGGCTCATAAACATTGTCAAAAACATCTAATTCAATTTTTAAATTATTCTCAATAGATCTTACATATCTGGTCTTTTTGATCATCTTGCCATCGACCTTGGTTGCCAGATGATTGTAGGATTCCTCTGTCAGAGGAAATGTCTCTTCCTGGTGAGCCAATAGTCCACTGGATTTGTATACAAAACTGTATTTGTCTCCAGAATGTCTGATCCTGAGGACAGGCTCGGTGCATATATATCCCTGCTCGATTCGTCTGTTAGCCCAGGTCTCGATATCCTCTGGAAGATTTGATATTAAAAATTTTCTCTCTATTTCCATTATGCGCTCTCTATTCTATATATATTCCTATATTCCGTTTAATTCATATTCATTTAATTTACATTTATTTGGTGCATATTAATTTAGTCTGTATTAATTTAGTTTGTATATAATTAGCATGCACTGATTTAATAAAATTTTTGAAAATTTTATAGCTTTATTTTGAACTCAACGCCTTCATAATGCAATAGTAAACAAAAACGAAGAATAAAGATATAAATAGGTTAAAGGTCATTTTCAACCCTAAAACATTTTACAAATAACTTTTTTATGCTAGAATTTATAATATGTGCATTCAAAAGGAACAAAAATCCAATGAAAGGGGAATACACGATATGAGAACAGCAGTAATATGTGCAGACGGACAAGAAGAAGTTGAGGCCCTTACCGTTGTGGACATGCTCAGAAGAGCAGGAATAGAAACAGATATTGTTTCTGCACAGAATCGAGGAAGAATAGAAGGATCACATCATATAGAGATAATAACAGATGTCGATATCAGAGACTGTGACTGGAAAGAATATGATGCAATTGTTATTCCCGGAGGCCTTAGAGGTGTTGAAAACCTCAGGAACAATGTTACACTTATAAATAAAACTCAGGACTTTTTCGAAAATAAAAAATTAGTAGCAGCAATATGTGCCGGGCCAACGATTCTTGGCAAGGCCGGGATACTAAGAGGGATCAGAGCCACATGTTATCCGGGAATGGATAAGGAATTAGGCGGAGCTGATTATACGGACGAAAAAGTAGTAGTTGATAAAAACGTTATTACAGGGAGAAGCATGGGGTCAGCCATTGATTTTGCGTTGGCGATCATAGAATATCTTACAGACAAAGAAACCAGCGATAAAGTGGCTAGTGGTATTGTATATAATGTATAACAATTGTTGTAATTTTACATCAATTATGCTATAATCTCTCGATGCCTGTCTAGAAGACGGGCTGTTACTTATGAATTTAAGGAGGAATTTTTAGAAGATGAGCGTACAGGTTGAGAATTTAGAACATAACATGGCGAAACTTACTGTAACGGTAGACGGCGATAGATTTGAAAAGGCTTGCAATGATGCATATATGCGTCAGAGAAAGAGTATTTCTGTCCCTGGTTTCCGTAAGGGAAAAGTTCCCAGAGCATTAGCAGAGCGTATGTACGGCGAAAATATCTTCTTTGAGGACGGAGCAGACATCCTGTTAAAGGAAGTCTATCCTGAAGCTTATGATGAGAGCGGACTTGAAATCGTATCTCAGCCTAAGATCGACATCGTCCAGATAGAAAAAGGCAAAGAGTTCATCTTTACTGCAGAAGTTGCAGTTAAGCCTGAAGTTAAGCTTGGTAAGTATGTTGGAGTTACAGTTACTAAGATCGACACTTCAGTATCCGATGATGAGATAAATGAAGAAATTGATCGTCAGAGAAATCAGAATGCAAGAACAGTCTCAGTTGAAAGAGCTATCGAAGATAAAGATACAGCAGACATCAACTTTGAGGGATTCAAGGATGGAGCACCTTTCGAAGGTGGTAAGGGTGAGAACTATAAGCTCGTTATCGGATCTCATTCATTCATTGATACATTTGAAGAGCAGCTTATCGGTAAGAAGGCTGGAGAGGATGTTGATATCAACGTAACATTCCCTGAAAAATATCAGGAAGCATCTCTTGCTGGTCAGCCTGTAATGTTCAAGGTACATATAAACGAGGTTCTTGGAAAGGAACTTCCGGAATTTGATGCTGATTTCGTTCAGGATGTTTCAGAATTTGAAACAGTAGATGATTTCAAGAACGATGTAAAAGAAAAGCTTCAGAAGACCAAAGAAGAAGGCGCTAAGCATACCAAGGAAGACGAAGCTATCGCTAAGATCATTGATGATTCTGATATGGATATTCCTGAAGCAATGATCACTACTCAGGAAGACAGAATGATCTCTGAAATGGATGGAAATATGAGACAGCAGGGTCTTTCATTCCAGCAGTATCTTCAGTTCACAGGAATGACAATGGAACAGCTTAGAGAGCAGATCAAGCCCGATGCTACTAAGAGAATTCAGCAGTCACTTGTACTTGAGGCAATTGCTAAGGCAGAGAAGATCGAAGCTTCTGATGAAGAGATCGAAGCTGAGATCCAGAAGGTTGCTGATCAGTACGGAATGAAGATCGAAGATCTTAAAAAGAAAGTTACTGATGAAGAGAAGAAGAGCATCTCAGAGGACCTTAAGTATAACAAAGCTGTTGATTTCGTAATGGAGAACATCAAAGAGCGTGCAAAGGCCAAGAAAAAAGCAACCAAGAAGGATGACGAATCCAAGAAGGATGCAGAGTAATTTTTAATTAGATAATAGGGCTCGCTGTTATTTTCGCGAGCTCTATTTTTACAAATACGGAACTTTTAAACGGGGTAAGAGTTTTGATCTTCTTATCGGCATAAACCGATCAGATTAAAGATATGGAGGCTATAAAATGGCAACAATTCCTTATGTCATTGAACAAAACAGCAGAGGAGAACGTTCTTACGATCTATATAGCAGATTGTTAAAAGATCGTATAATTTTTCTCGGAGAAGAAGTAAATGAGACAACAGCTCAGATAGTAATTGCAGAGCTCCTGTTCCTAGAGTCCCAGGATCCTTCCAAGGATATTCATCTGTATATCAATTCCCCTGGTGGAATGGTTACAGCAGGACTTGGAATCTATGATACTATGAAGTATATCAAGTGTGATGTTTCTACTATCTGCGTAGGAATGGCAGCATCTATGGGTGCTTTTCTATTAGCAGGTGGTCAGAAGGGCAAGAGATTTATCCTACCCAACGCTGAGGTAATGATACATCAGCCTTCAGGCGGTACTAAGGGTCAGGCAACAGAGATCCAGATCGCTGCTGAAAATATTTTAAAGACCAAAGAAAGATTAAACAGAATACTTGCAGAAAATACAGGCAAGCCTTATGAACAGGTGTGTATCGACACTGAAAGAGATCATTATCTTTCAGCTGAAGAAGCATTGGAGTATGGTCTTGTAGACAGTATTATCGCAAACCGTAAGGAAGCTGAAAAGGAAGATAAGAAATAATGGCTCAGAAAGACAATCATGAAATCAGGTGCTCATTCTGTGGCAAATCGGAGAGAGAAGCCCACAAGATGATTGCCGGACCAAACGGTATATACATATGTGATGAGTGTGTTGATATCTGTAGCGATATCATCGACGAAGAACTTGGTGGTGACAGAGTTTACGAACAGCCTGAAGAAGAGGAATTTCAGATTCAGCTGAAAAAGCCTGAGGAATTAAAAAAATTCTTGGATGAATATGTGATCGGACAGGATGAGGCTAAAAAGGTTCTTTCTGTTGCAGTATACAATCATTATAAGAGAATAGTCTCCAAGACAGAGTCTGATGTGGAACTGCAAAAATCTAATGTCCTTTTATTAGGACCTACCGGATCAGGCAAGACACTTTTAGCTCAGACTCTTGCCAAGGAACTAGGAGTTCCCTTTGCAATAGCAGATGCAACAACACTTACAGAGGCCGGATATGTAGGAGAGGATGTTGAAAATATTCTTCTCAAGCTTATTCAGTCGGCTGATTATGATGTTAAAAAAGCAGAGCATGGAATCGTATATATTGATGAAATTGATAAGATAACAAAAAAGGGTGAGAACGTTTCTATTACAAGAGATGTATCGGGCGAAGGTGTTCAGCAGGCTCTTCTCAAGATTTTAGAGGGAACAAATGCGTCAGTACCTCCTCAGGGCGGTAGAAAACATCCTCAGCAGGAGCTCATCCAGATCAATACTACGAATATCCTGTTTATCTGTGGTGGTGCATTTGATGGTATTGATAAGATCATCGAAGAACGTACATCAGAGGCAACAATGGGATTTGGTGCTGAAGTCGTAGACAGAAAAGACAGACAGATAGGAGAACTGCTTAGAAAAGTTCTTCCTCAGGACTTTATTAAGTTCGGCCTTATTCCTGAGTTTATTGGTCGTGTGCCTATTAATGTGGCATTGGATCAGTTAACAGAGAATGATATGGTTCGAATATTAAAGGAACCCAAGAATGCTCTTACTAAACAGTATTCAGAACTTCTTAAAATGGATGGAGTCAAGCTTCAGTTTGAGGATGATGCTCTTTGTGAGATCGCCAAAAAATCTATTGAGAGAAAGACTGGAGCCAGAGGACTTCGTGCCATCATGGAAAATATTATGATGGACTATATGTATCACGCTCCGTCAGATGATTCCATAACAGAAATCAATATTACAAAAGAAATGGTAGATAAAAATCTTCTTTTAGAGGATAAGAATAAACCAAATAATGATGAGGTTCTATCTATAGAATCTGAAAAAGAAAATAAAAAGAAAAGCGCATAAGAATTGAGGTAAAATCGAATGATAATTCATTCAGCGGAACTTGAGACTGTATGCGGCATTACATCACGGCTTCCGGATAATGTTCTTCCGGAAGTCGCTTTTGCAGGAAGATCTAATGTCGGCAAGTCGAGTCTTATTAATTCCATTTTGAACAGAAAAGCACTTGCGAGAATCTCAAAAGAGCCGGGCAAGACACAGACTCTAAACTATTATTTGTTAAATAAAGAGATATATCTGGTAGACTTACCAGGATACGGCTATGCAAAAATTGACAGAACCACAAGAGAAGAATGGGGACTGATGATCCAGAAATATCTGATTGGATCTAAGATGCTTCGTTATGTATTTTTGCTTATGGATTCAAGACATGCACCATCAGTAGATGATATAAATATGTTTGATTGGCTTAGATCTATGGAGATAGATCCGGTCATTATAGCCACAAAGTGCGATAAAATAAAGCCAAGAGAAATTGAAGCTAATATCAATACGATCAGAAAATCACTTGGCACTGATGAAGATACAATAATCCTACCTTTTTCTTCAGTTACAAAAGAAGGCCTAGATACACTGCTGGACTTATTAGACCAGGTAGTTGAACAGGAAAATCAAGTGTAATCCTATTTGACAGAGTGTGTTTCTAACCATATAATAAAAAAAATAGGAAAAGTTTAGACTTTGGAAAAGGAAAAATGATAGGACTAATTTTACAAATCGCTGTAATTATTTTTTTGCTAATTGTATCAGCGTTCTTTTCATCTGCTGAAACAGCACTTACTACTGTGAGCAGAATTAAACTTCGTACTGCAAAAGAAGCCGGGGACAAGAGAGCGGAGAAGGCTCTTTTGATCACAGACGGTGAGACAAGAATGAAGAGCAAGATGATGTCTGCTATTCTGATAGGCAATAATATTTCCAATTTGTCGGCATCTTCTATTGCAACAAGCGCTGCGATCAAATTGTTTGGAAGTTATGGAGCCGGAATTGCAACAGGTATCCTTACACTTCTGATCCTTGTTTTTGGAGAGATAACCCCAAAACATTCTGCGGTTATCCGTTCTACAGAGATTTCACTCAAAGATGCGTATCCTATATGGATACTGATGGTGGTTTTTACACCACTGATCATAATTATCAATTCCCTTACAATTTTTATATTGAGGATCACCGGCGTTAGTCGTGAGGATTCAAAAGACACTCTTACGATGGATGAACTTCGCACTTTAGTTGATTATAGCGAAGAGAACGGAATAATAGAGCAAACTGAAAAAAATTATATTCATAATCTTTTTGATTTTTCTGATTCTATGGTAAAAGAGATAATGGTACCTAGAATCGATATTACGGCTGTAGATGTAAACTGGTCTTATAGCAAGCTTATAAGGACCTTTGAAAAGGCCAGAAAAACAAGAATGCCGGTTTGCGAGGGCGATACAGATCATATCATAGGAATCCTTAATATTAAGGATCTTATTCATTTTAGGACCAATGAAGCTTTTTCAGTGAGAAAGCTTATGTATGAGCCCTATTTTACCTACGAACAAAAAAACACAGCTGATCTGTTCTCAGAGATGCGTCAGAATTCTATAAGTATGGCAATAATATTAGATGAGTATGGCGCTGTTGCGGGACTTATAACACTTGAAGATCTGTTAGAAGAGCTTGTAGGAGAGATACGAGATGAGTATGACAGTAATGAAGAGGATGATATAATCCAGATCAGCGACAGAGAATTTGTTGCTCAGGGTTCTGCCAATCTCTATGATCTATGTGAGAAACTTCCCTTGGATTTTGAGTCGGAAGATTATGATACATTAGGTGGATATCTGACAGGTTTGCTAGATCACCTGCCAAGAGCAGGAGAGATATACGTGACAGAGAGTGGAGTTATCCTATCTGTTGCTAAGGTTGGTAGAAGAAGAATTGAAAAAATACGGATCAAGTTCCCGGAACCTGTGGAACTTGAATCTGATGATATAGCAGATAATAATGATAGCTCGGATGTTGTGGACGAAAAAGATATTGAGTGACCACGGTAAGAAATAAGGGGGACACGTCATGCCTGATATTGAATCTGAGATTAGAAATGAAGATCTATGGCCAGAAGGCGATAAAAAAATCGACTGGGTCAGGAAAAACTGTGATATTCTTCGCTCACTTGAAGAAGAATTTGCTGTTTCTAAACCATTTAAGGGTATAAGAATAGCACTTTCGGTTCATCTGGAGGCAAAGACGGCGTATCTATGCAAGGTATTGGCCGCAGGTGGGGCTGAGATGTATATTACAGGTAGTAATCCTCTTTCTACTCAGGATGATGTGGCAGCATCCCTGGTTCATCATGGATTGTCTGTTTTTGCCTGGTATGGATCTACGGAACAAGAGTACGATCATCATATAGACAGGGTGTTGTCTCATCATTGCAATATAATTATTGATGATGGTGGCGATCTGGTTCATATACTTCATACTGATAAAACAGAAGAGCTCCAGTTTGTCATCGGTGGATGTGAAGAAACTACTACCGGGATTATCAGATTAATGAGCATGAATAAAAGGGGACAGCTCAGATTCCCCATGATCATGGTTAATAATGCAGATTGTAAGCATCTTTTTGACAATAGATATGGTACCGGTCAATCAGTCTGGGATGGAATCAACAGAACAACGAATCTGGTAGTAGCCGGAAAAAATGTTGTTGTGGCAGGATACGGATGGTGCGGCAAGGGTGTGGCCATGCGTGCCAAGGGACTAGGCGCCAGTGTAATTGTAACTGAGGTGAACCCAGTAAGGGCAATTGAAGCTGCAATGGATGGTTTTCGTGTATTACCTATGAGAGAAGCTGCTGTAATCGGTGATTTTTTCATAACAGTAACAGGCTGTAAGGGAGTAATCTCAAAAGATGATTTTCTAAGTATGAAGGATGGTGCGATACTGGCCAATGCCGGACACTTTGATGTGGAAGTTGATATGGCATGTCTTCGTGAAATCGCTCTTTCGACTGTGGATCAGAGAAAGAACATCGTGGGATATGAGATAAAACCGGGAGTATTTGTATATGTGCTTGGTGATGGAAGATTAGTCAATCTTGCGTGTGGAGATGGCCATCCTGCAGAGATTATGGATATGAGTTTCGGAGTTCAGGCTCTTTCTGCAAAATATCTGGTGGAGCATAGAAATGAAATAGAAGAGATGCTTATTCCGGTTCCAAGAGAAGTGGATATAGATGTGGCAATGAGAAAATTGAAAGCTCTTGGAATAACAATAGATACTCTGACAAAGGAGCAAAAAGAATATCTGGATTCTTCGGTATTGTGATGTTACAATTAACTGGTTGTATGGAGGCTCAAATCGGGTTCCGAGAATAGTCATCGGGTCCTTAATATTCTGATATAAAATATAATATGCGTGATAAATCAAAAAAAATCTTTAGTAAAAAAACAAATATGATTAAATCATGGTTCTCTGGAATCATTGTGTTTGCTGTGATTCTTTCTGTTACCGGATGCTCCGGAAAAGCGGAAGAAGCAAGGAACAAAAACTTTCAAAATGGGATCAAAGCCGTTGAGTCATCGAATTATTCCGGTGCCATAAAGAACTTTGAAAAGGCACTTAATAATGCCGATATGAAAGTAGGAGATGAGGAAGAGGACATATGTTGCTATAAGGCTGCAGCCCAATATCTGAATGGAGATACCAAGGGAGCAGTGGACACCGTGTCAGGTCTGATAAAACTCAGAAAAGATGACGCAGATTATTATTTCCTGAGAGGTTCTTATTATGCTGCCGAGTCAAAATTTGATGATGCAGATAAGGATTACAAAAAGGTCATAGAACTCACACCCAAGGATTATGATATATATTTTACGATATATGAAAATCTCACTGCCAGAGGACAGAATGATATGGCAGCTTCCTATCTGAAAAGTGTGCTGGCATCCAAGGATAATGGCCCGGAATGTCATATAGCAAAAGGAAGAGTCTATATTATTAAAAGTGATTATGCCAAGGCAAAGGTAGAATTTAAATATGCGGTAGACCGAGGCAACAATGAGGGATATCTCTGGCTGGCAAAATGCTGTAATACAAAGGGAGAATCAAACGCAGCACTTGACTATATAGACAGGTATTCGAAAAAAGAGAAACGCTCATCAGAGAGCTATAATGCAATAGCAGAAGCTGAGATGGCTCTTAAGAACTATAATGATGCTGAAAAAAATATTGAAAAAGCCCTTAAAGAAAAGGATGTAACCAATAAGCAGGATGTACTTAGGAATCAGATCATTTGTCTGGAAAATCTAGGTAAATTCGACAAGGCCAAGGCCACCGCTTCGGATTACATTAAGAGTTATCCTACGGATCGGGGAATGCTGGACGAATGGCAGTTCCTGTCTACGAGATAGAAATGAAATGGTAGATTAATCTTAAGGTTGAAATGATGAATAATAGAAGAAGAAGATATAGAGAAAAAAAACCAATGGATTTAAAGTCGATCACTGTTGCAGCTCCTGCCGGGGTATCGGTACTTTATTTCCTTATATGTATGGGATATGCAATTAGTGCTGATAGAAATATACCAAAGATACTTTCTGCTATAGGAACGATTTTTTTTATAGCGTCTTTTGTAGAATTATTTATCGGCTTTTCCGAGAGAAAAAACGATGAGGCAAGTACATGGAGTAAGAGAATAGGGATCATTCTTCCCCTTATTTCTATGTTAATTTGGGCCACATTGTATATACTTGGAATAATTAACGGAATAAAGTGAGACTTTTTGATTGATATATGATATAAATAATGTCTTGAAGTCCGGGTATTGAGGATGGAAAAGAATTTATTCAGAAGTACTGTAAACTCAATGTTTTACTTATAGGAGATATTTAATGCCTAATTTAAATCGTGAAAAAAATTATCTATGTGATGAGGACTATATGGATGTCCTCACAGAGCGCCTGACTCTTGTAAGAGACAGGATCGAAACTGTACATGCAGAGAATCATAACAATATATTTGAAGAGGTCTCCGATTTTTTAGGGAGGCTTTTTTCTATTCTTGATGAGACTGTAGATGACGGAATAGGAACTCAGGGCAAACTGAAGAGAAGTATGATGAGAGACAAAAATCATCTAATGCTTCTGGAAAATGCCAATAGGGATCTATATAGGAATCTCGAGGAAGGCAACTATGCAGGATCTTATCTTAATCCGGATGTAGCTGCAGCGGAGCTAGGGGACACCGGTAAGTTTTTCTCAGCTTTATTTATGGAACTAATGGGACTTATCCCGGTTACGTTTGAAGGAAATATGGAATTGACGGTTATTTTCTCAGAGCTTTTTATAGAGCTTTATGATCTTATGACGGATAATTTCAATGCCGGAACCTGTGATGAAGTGGTTTCAAAAATAAAATCAGGAAGTTATGAAAAAGAAGAGATGGAAAAATCTGTAAAATCTATATCGGATGCTTTTCACTCTCATTATCATGATTATGCAGAAATATTTGACAGGGATTCAATTGTGAACCTGCTATATGGCGACCCTTATATATATGATGTTTTAATGAATGCAGATCTTTCAGACCCGATTTATATGTATGCTTATGGTGAAAAGATCGGAAGCAATGAGATAGGGCTGTATAACTATCTAAAAAAATCATCAGAAGATGACATAACGGCAATGGCTAGGACTTATGTCAAGGGTTACTTAGATGGATTCAGGATTACAGAACGAGATCTATCGTCCAAGAAAACAGTCAGGATGATCTATCCTATTGGTATGGAACGAGTAGCGAGAAAAAGCGTTTTGTTATTTAAGGAAGCCGGACTGGAGTGTGTGATCAATGAACCAGGTTCATTCTCATATAACAGGAGAAATGGTGGTAACGGTGCTTGTTCCAGCTCGGAAAATAGACAGGCACTTTATGATCATTCTGATGATAAGTCACTTTATCTGAATCGAGCTTATTTTGAAAGAAAAAAGGAAGTTATAGAAGATACCTATGTTAAAAATGTAGAAGCTGCCAGTGATCTGTCAGGTATAGCACTTATGGAAGTATTCGGAAGAGAAGATTTTAATCCGGTTACCAAGGATAATTCTGTAAAATATACAGCAGACGACGGCAAACTGATAACGGAATATATGTCTGTCTTGGGAGAGATAAGGAACAGCTACATACCTGGAGATGAAACCAGTTTTACCATCATTTCATATCCGGCACCATCTATAGGTCCGGATTTTGAAAAGATATTTGAAGAAACAGTCCAGATCAATAATCTGGATTCTGACCATTGGAGACAGATCCAGCAATATCTCATCGATGCTCTGGATAAAGGCGACAAAGTTCATATTACAGGTGCAGGAGAGAACAGGACCGATATTACAGTTTCGCTTCATCCGGTAGTAGACCCTGCCAGAGAAACCAAGTTCGAAAATTGTGTGGCAGATGTAAATATTCCGGCAGGAGAGGTTTTTACATCTCCGAAACTGGAAGGCACAAATGGTACTCTTCATGTCAGCCATGTATTTCTGGGAGGTTATGAGTTTAGAAACCTGGAACTTGTATTTAAAGATGGAATGGTGGATAAGATCCATTGCAGCAATTTTTCAGATGAGGATGCCAATAGAAAACTCATAGATGATCACATTATGTTTCATCACGATACACTTCCCTTGGGAGAGTTCGCCATTGGAACCAATACGCTTGCGTACGTTATGGCCAGAAAATATGATATAGAGAGCAAGATGGATATACTCATTGCTGAAAAGACTGGTCCTCATTTTGCAGTAGGCGATACTTGCTATTCTTATGCAGAGGATGTATCAGTGCATAATCCTGATGGCAAAGAGATAATAGCCAGAGATAATTCTGTTTCAGCACTTCGTAAAATTGACCCATCCAAGGCATATTTCCATTGCCATACTGATATTACCATCCCATATGATGAATTGGGAAAAATAGAGGTGATCTCAGAAGATGGTGGTATTATAACGTTGATTGAAAATGGCAGATTTGTTTTGCCGGGAACGGAGGAATTGAATACGCCATTGGAGGAACTATAAAGGGTAGATTCATATATACAATCAGTATAATTAGTTTCAATTTGTGTCCATTGGTATCGATCAATTTTATTCAGTATTAATTGGTATCAATTGGTTTCAAATAGTATTAAAAGGTATCAAAAAATATCATAGAAGCGTTTCAGAAAGGAAGTTGACATGCAGGAGAAAAAACAAGTCGGGATAATTATGGGCAGTGATTCAGATCTCGAGATTATGTCGCAGGCGGCAAAGATTCTCGATGAACTGAACATTTCCTATGATATGGATATTATATCCGCACATCGTGAACCGGAGGAACTTCTAGATTATGGAAGAAGTGCTGAAGATAAGGGCTATAAGGTAATCATAGCCGGAGCCGGTAAGGCGGCAGCGCTTCCCGGTATGTGTGCGGCAATTTTCCCTATGCCGGTAATCGGTATTCCAATGAAAACCTCAGATCTTGGAGGGGTTGATTCACTCTATTCAATCGTCCAGATGCCATCGGGAGTTCCCGTTGCTACAGTCGCCATAAATGGTGGCAAGAATGCAGGAATTCTGGCAGCCAAGATACTGGCGACTTCAGATCATGACATTCTTCAGCGTGTCAAAGACATGGCTGATATTCAAAAAGAGGATGTAGTTTCCAAAAACATTAAATTAAAAAAACAGGGCTGGAAAAAGTACCTGGAAAAATAAAACCTATAATTAATACAATTAAATATTCCAATATAAAAACTGGGAATCAGGGTAAAAATCCTGAAAACCGTTAGATTAACATTATTCAGAGAAGTAAGGATCGAGAGGAAAACATTATGGATTATAAGAGTTCAGGCGTTGATATTGAGGCTGGTTACAAGTCGGTAGAACTTATGAAAAAGTTTGTTAAGGAAACCATGAGACCAGAGGTACTAGGGGGTCTGGGAGGTTTTTCCGGAGCTTTTGACCTGTCCAAGATCAAGGGAATGGATGAACCTGTGCTTTTGTCCGGAACGGACGGATGCGGAACCAAGGTTAAGCTGGCATTTCTAATGGATAAGCACGATACAATTGGTATAGATGCAGTTGCAATGTGCGTAAATGATGTGGCTTGTGCCGGCGGTGAACCGCTTTTCTTTTTGGATTATATTGCCTGTGGCAAAAATATCCCGGAGAAGATCGCTTCAATAGTTTCAGGTGTCGCAAACGGATGTTTACAGTCGGAGTGCGCCCTTATTGGTGGTGAGACAGCAGAACATCCGGGACTTATGCCTGAGGATGAATATGATCTGGCAGGATTTGCAGTTGGAGTGGTAGATAAAAAGGACATCATTACAGGAGCAGATCTAAAGGCCCAGGATGTGCTGATAGGCATTGCATCAACAGGAGTTCATTCCAATGGATTCTCATTGGTCAGAAAAGTTTTTGAAATGACAAAAGAGAATCTGGATACTTATTATGATGAATTAGGTGAGACTCTTGGAGAGGCACTGATAAGGCCTACCAGGATATATGTCAAGGCTATGAAAAGTCTCAAGGATAATGGAATCTGTGTCAAGGCATGCAGTCATATTACCGGAGGTGGATTTTATGAAAATGTGCCGAGAATGCTTCCAGAGGGTAAGCGTGCACTAATCAGTAAAAATTCTTATGCTGTTCCGGCTATCTTTGACCTATTACAGGAAAAGGGCGGCATCAGTGATGAGATGATGTACAACACTTATAATATGGGTCTCGGCATGATATTGGCTATAGATCCTAGTGATGTAGACAAGGCAATAGATGCCATAAATGCTACAGGGGATACACCTTATGTCGTAGGCAGGATCATCGATGGTGAAAAGGGCGTAGATATAATTTAAGTTAAGCTGTTTCTTGACTATATATATTTTGAAAAGAGGAAGAAATGCTTAATTTAATCGTATTGGTTTCGGGTGGCGGAACCAATCTACAGGCCATAATCGATTCTATCGAAAGTGGTTACAATGATAATACAAGAATCATCAAGGTGATATCCAATAACAAAAATGCCTATGCATTAGAGCGGGCCAAAAATCATAAAATTAATGCGGAATGTATCTCACCAAAGGATTTTCATGACAGAGAAGATTTTAATAAGGCTCTTATAGGATCAATAGATAAGGCTTTTAGTGATAATAGTGCGGATAACTCTTGTCTGATAGTTCTGGCAGGATATTTAGTGGTTATTCCGTCACAGATGATTGAAAAGTATGAAAACAGGATCATAAACATTCATCCATCATTGATCCCTTCATTTTGCGGTAAGGGATTCTATGGGTTAAAAGTTCATGAGGCAGCTCTTTCACGAGGTGCAAAAATCACAGGAGCAACTGTTCACTTTGTGGATTCAGGTACAGATACAGGTCCGATCATCCTACAAAAGGCAGTAGAGATCCAAAATGATGATACACCGGAGACAATTCAGAGAAGAGTAATGGAACAGGCAGAATGGAAGATCTTGCCGGAGGCCATCAAACTCATTTCCGAAGGTCGGGTAATAGTTAAAAATCATAGGGCTGTTATAACCAAATAGGAGAAAGGACTGACGATGAAAGTACTTGTCATAGGCAGTGGTGGAAGAGAACATGCAATTTGCTACGCATTAAATAGAAGTAGAAGAGTCGATAAGATATATTGCGCTCCCGGCAACGCAGGAATAGCATCTCTGGCAGAGTGTGTTCCTATCAATGCAATGGAATTTGACAGGCTGATAGCATTTGCAAAAGAAAATGCTGTTGACCTCACGGTAGTAGGAATGGATGACCCTCTTGTGGGAGGGATCGTAGATGCTTTTATGGCCGTAGGCCTTAGGATATTCGGACCTAGGAAAAACGCAGCAATTCTAGAAGGAAGCAAGGCTTTTTCCAAGGATCTTATGAAGAAATATAACATTCCAACAGCATCTTATGAGACCTTTGATGATCCCAAAAAGGCAGAGAAATACCTGGAAACTGCCAAGATGCCTATAGTACTAAAGGCTGACGGACTGGCTCTCGGCAAGGGAGTGCTGATATGTGAAACAAAAGATGAGGCCTTGACCGGAGTCAGGACTCTTATGGAAGATAAGAAGTTCGGAGATGCCGGAGATACCATTGTTATAGAAGAATTTATGACAGGTGTGGAACTGTCTGTTCTATCATTTGTGGATGGCAAAACGATTAAGATCATGAGCTCTGCACAGGATCATAAGCGTGCGAAGGATAATGATCAGGGGCTTAATACCGGTGGAATGGGCAATTATTCTCCTAGTCCATTTTACACAGATAAGGTCGATAAGTTCTGTAAGGATTATGTCTATCAGGCCACAGTTGATGCTATGAAGGCAGAGGGTAGAGAGTTCACAGGAATCATATTCTTTGGACTGATGCTGACAGAGGAAGGCCCAAAAGTCATGGAGTATAATGCCAGATTTGGAGATCCGGAGGCTCAGGTCGTTCTTCCGCGTATGAAAAACGATATTGTAGATGTGTTTGAAGCATGTATTGATGGCAAGCTAGATGCTATAGATCTGGAATTCTCGGAGCAGGCTTGTGTGACGGTAGTTCTTGCATCTGATGGTTATCCGGTATCTTATGAAAAGGGTTATACTATAACTGGATTCGATAGGTTCGCCGGCAAGGACGATTATATCTGTTTCCATGCTGGTACAGCTTTTGCAAAAAACATGGATCCTAAGAGCCTGAAAAATGGTGCATCGGGAGATGATATCGTCACAAATGGCGGCAGAGTTTTGGATATAACTGCTCTTGGTAAGGATATAAGAGAAGCCAGATCCAAGGCATATGAAGCAACGGAGTGGATACATTTTGATAACAAATATATGAGACATGATATTGCTGATAAAGCGCTTAGATCCACTGAAAAATAAGCTGATCTTAATATATAAAATATAATATTTGCAATTTGTATGAGAGGCCTAAGTGCGGTATAATATTAGCTGCATTTTAGGCTTCTTTTACGGAAGTGATAAAGCAATGAACTTAATCCTAATATAATTATCGGAAGCTGCTATGCAGCAAAAGAATGAAGTAATTAAATAAAAAGAATAGGAGTGTTACTATGCTGAACGACAAAATGAGACAAGAGTATGAGAGATGGTGTGAGAATGCCTTAGAGGATCCTGATCTAAAGGCAGAGCTTAAGGGTCTGAATGATGATGGAATCGAAGATGCATTTTACAGGGATCTGGAATTCGGAACCGGCGGACTTCGTGGTGTGATCGGGGCCGGAACCAACCGTATGAATGTCTATACTGTTGCCAAGGCATCACAGGGTCTGGCTAACTATGTCAATAAGAACTTCAAAAATGGAAGCGTTGCGGTTTCCTATGACAGCCGTAACAAATCGGTTCTTTTCTCAAGGGTTGCATCAGCAGTATTTGCTGCAAATGGACTTCATGTTCATATCTATAAGCAGCTTATGCCTACACCTAACCTTTCTTATGCAGTTAGATCTCTTGGATGCTCTTCCGGAATCATGGTTACAGCGTCTCATAATCCAAGCAAGTACAATGGCTACAAGGTCTATGGTGCTGACGGATGTCAGATCACAACGGAAGCTGCAGATTCTATTTTAGACGAGATAGAAGCTATTGATGTTTTTAATGACGTAAAAATGGGCGATTTTGATGAACTGATGAAGTCTGGCATGATCGCTTATATTGATGACAAAGTATACGATGATTTTGTGGCTGAAGTGAAGAATCAGAGTGTTCTCTTCGGCGATGAGATCGACAGAAATGTTGCAATCGTTTATACACCCCTTAACGGAACAGGTCTGAAGCCTGTAACCAGAACTCTTTCTGAGACAGGATTTACCAATATCACTGTCGTAAAAGAGCAGGAAAATCCTGATGGCAATTTCCCTACATGTCCTTATCCTAACCCAGAGATAAGGGAGGCTATGGAGCTTGGTATGAAGTGCGCAGAGGAAAAGAATGCGGATCTACTTCTGGCTACTGATCCTGATTGCGATAGATGTGGAATCGCAGTTAAGACAGATAATGGATATAGACTTTTCACAGGTAATGAGGTAGGTCTTCTTCTCATCGATTTTATATGTTCTCAGAGACAGAAGCATAACAAGATGCCGGTAGACCCTGTATTTGTCAAGACAATTGTAACAATGGATCTCGGTGAGAGAATCGCTGAACATTATGGTGTTAGAACAGTTGATGTCCTGACAGGATTCAAATTTATCGGCGAGCAGATCGCAAAGCTCGAAAAGAATGGTCATGAAGATTCATATATCCTGGGCTTTGAGGAATCATATGGATATCTGACAGGAACCTATGTAAGAGACAAGGATGCTGTTGATGCATCATTTATGGTATGTGAGATGTTCGCATATTATAAGACAAGAGGAATATCTCTTCTCGATAAGCTAAATGAAATTTTTAAAACTTACGGATTCTGTAAAAACACTCTTCATTCTTATACGTTTGAGGGTTCAGCAGGATTTGACAAGATGAAGGATATCATGACTGATTTCCACCATGGTCTGGATTCGATCGGTGGAATGAAGGTTACCAGGACCCTTGACTATAGCAAGGGTATCGATGGACTTCCTAATAGTGATGTACTTAAATTCATACTCGAGAATAATTGCTCAGTAGTTGTACGTCCCTCGGGAACAGAGCCTAAGCTCAAGGTATATATATCCATATCAGCAAGTGATGAAGCTGAGGCAGATAAGCTTGAAGCGGTAGTAGCAGATGACCTGGCAGGTAGATTTAATTAAGAGTTAGTTTAGGCTGGAACAGAATAAAAAACCACAGATAAAAAAGGCTGTTCATTTGATATCTGTGGTTTTTTTCGTTATTAACTGTGAAATTGGACGCAGTTGTATATTTATTTTGACTTGCATAGAAACAGATACGCTTTTCTGAAAACTATGGTTTTTTTATCGAAAAGACTTCATTTTCACATAAAAGGTACATTCCATGGTGTTTCCGGCATGATGCACCCAATATATATAGTGTATACATGCTAAAAATCTCTTGCTAAATACAAAACCATGTTATATTATATTAGTTGTTCCACAAGATGTTGTGGATTAATAAAAACATATAATCAACATTTAGTTATTAGATAGAAAGCGAGAAATAAGGCAATGTCAGCAGTCAGCAAAGAAAATTCAATGTCTTCTGAAGCGGGCAAGATTCAAGATATTAGTATTTCGTCTGAAAATGGTATCAAGGTCAACACGCGCGTAATCAAGAGAAATGGCAGCGAGGTGGATTTTGATATTAAAAAAATCATCAGTGCTATAGCCAAGGCTAATTATGAGACTGATATGATCCATCAGATGAACGAGCATCAAATAAGAGCAATTGCTGAAAATATCGCATCAAGTGTGGCAAGATCGATACATGCTGTAGCCGTAGAGGATATTCAGGATATGGTAGAGACAGGCATCATGGAGATGCGTGCCTATGAGGTTGCCCAGAAATACGTTCGTTACAGATATAAGAGAGAAATGTCCAGAAGGACTAATACTACAGATGATGGTATCCTCTCACTTATTGATCAGAGCAACGAGGAAGTTAAACAGGAGAATTCCAACAAGAATCCTGTTATCAATTCTACACAAAGAGACTACATGGCAGGTGAAGTATCAAAGGATCTTACTATTCGTGTACTTCTGCCGGAGGAGATAGTTAAGGCTCATAATGAGGGAATCATTCATTTCCATGATTCAGACTATTATGCCCAGAGAGAGCATAATTGTGACCTAATTAATCTAGAGGATATGCTCCAGAATGGGACTGTTATTTCAGGTACAATGATAGAAAAGCCTCATAGCTTTTTTACAGCATGTAATGTAACTACCCAGATAGTTGCTCAGGTTGCTTCAAATCAGTACGGCGGGCAGTCTTTTACATTGTCGCATCTGGCACCTTTTGTAGATGTTTCAAGACAGAAGATCAGAAAAATGATTATTTCTGAAAATGAGGCTATAGGAAGTCAGCTTACAGAAGAAGGCATAGATAAGTTAACAGAGCTTAGACTCGATCAGGAGATCAAAAATGGTATCCAGACTATTCAGTATCAGCTGATTACACTTATGACATGTAATGGTCAGGCACCATTTGTCACTATGTTTATGTATCTCGATGAAGTTCCTGATGGCCAGACCAGAATAGATCTTGCCAAGATCATTAAGGAAGTTATGATCGAGAGAATGCAGGGAGTCAAGAATGAAAAGGGAGTATGGGTAACACCTGCATTTCCGAAGCTTATATACGTTCTTGATGATGACAATATATCTGAGGATTCACCGTATTACTACCTTACAGAGCTTGCTGCAAAATGTACAGCTAAGAGAATGGTACCGGATTATATCTCAGCCAAGAAGATGAGAGAATATAAAAATGGTGATGTATATCCTTGCATGGGATGCAGATCATTTCTAACTCCTGACACAGAAGGTCTAGGAGAAAATGGAAAGCATAAATATTATGGACGTTTCAATCAGGGCGTGGTAACGATTAACCTTATTGACGTAGCTTGTTCTTCCTATGGTGATATGGATAAGTTCTGGGATATACTCGAGGAGAGACTCGAACTATGTCATAGAGCACTTCGCTGCAGACATGAGAGATTGATGGGAACTACATCGGATGTTGCTCCTATCCTCTGGCAGTACGGTGCAATTGCGAGACTGAAAAAGGGCGAGACGATTGATAAGCTTCTTTTCAATAACTATTCAACCATAAGTCTGGGGTATGCCGGTCTATATGAGATGACATACAGAATGCTCGGAGTCAGCCATACTGATGAAAAAGGTCAGGAATTTGCATTAAAGGTTATGCAGAAACTTAATGACAAGTGTTCTGAGTGGCGTGATGCTGAGAATATCAGCTATTCACTCTATGGTACACCTATGGAGTCAACTACATATAAGTTTGCCAAGTGCCTCCAGAAGAGGTTTGGAATCATTCCTCATGTTACTGATAAGAACTATATAACCAATTCTTATCATGTCCATGTCATGGAAAATATTGATGCATTTAAAAAGCTTAAATTCGAGTCCGAGTTCCAGAAACTGTCACCCGGTGGTGCGATAAGCTATGTAGAAGTTCCAAATATGCAGAACAACATTCCGGCAGTTCTGTCAGTAATGAGGTATATCTACGACAATATCATGTATGCAGAGCTTAACACCAAGAGTGATTTCTGTGAGGTATGTGGTTATGACGGAGAGATCCAGATTAAAGAGGATGAGAATACCGGAAAATTAGTTTGGGAATGCCCGAACTGCGGTAACCGTGATCAGAGCAAGATGTCTGTTGCCCGCCGTACATGCGGATATATCGGGACACAGTTTTGGAATCAGGGACGTACTCAGGAGATCAAGGACAGAGTACTTCATATGAGTAATCCACTTCTATCAGAAGAGGATGGAGCAGTAGCAGGAAATCGTCCTATGTAAAATAGCTTGAGGACCGTAACTTCTCGAGGGGAGAGCTATGTCAGATGCTGCAGATAAGCCATTAATGTGAGCTTGTCTGCAGCATATATAATGTGTGAGGAATATATGAATTACGGACAGATATTTGAAACAGATATAGCGAATGGAATAGGATGCAGGACATCAGTTTTTGTAAGCGGATGCCGTCATCATTGCCGAGAATGCTTCAATTCTGAGACATGGAATTTTGATTTTGGAGTGCCTTTTACCGAAGAAACAGAAGACGAGATTATTGAATCTCTCAAGCCTGATTATATTGATGGATTGTCACTTTTGGGCGGAGAGCCAATGGAACCCGAAAATCAGCCAACGATTCTAAAACTTCTTCGTCGGGTTAAAAAAGAAGTTCCCAAGGCAACGGTATGGATGTATTCAGGTTATATTTTTGAGGAACTGAGCGATAAAGATAATAAGAGTTGCCACGTCAAGGACATTATGGATAAAGATAATGATAACGATGTGACGGACAGTATCCTCAGTATGTTAGATATTTTGGTAGACGGAGAATTTCAGATCGATAAAAAGGATATTACACTTCATTTCAGAGGTTCATCCAATCAGAGAATAATTGATGTTCCAATGAGCCTAAAAAAAGGAAGCGTAGTTCTTGCAACAAAATATATGTAGATAAAAGCATAAACATAAATTTATAAAAGATCAGAGGCAGAAAATGAGCAAGTTTGGTAAGAAGAACGGAACATCTAAGGATGCAGAGGCCAAGAAGATGAAACAGCAGCTAGAAGCTCTGAAGAAGAAACAAGCCAAGAAGGGCAAGTAAGATCTAGAGCCGCTCAATATTAGTTATTGTTATTGTATTCCCTTGAACAGAGAAAGATATATTCATTCCGGCATAGGACATTCCATATATTCGATTTGGATCATTCTGGTAACCGGGACGAGGGTTAAGCCTCAGAAGAGAATATATCTCATCCCTTAGCTCATAGGGAATTTTTTTTCCTATTTCGTCAGAGACCTGAATATTGAAATTAGGTAGATCGAGGACATCTGTAAAACCGCCCGTTGCATTACTGTGAGAATCTGCATAGGCGATATAAGGCTTGATATCAAAAATCGGAGTGCCGTTTAACATATCAACTCCGGATACGATCAGAACCGGTCCACTAGGATCATCATAATCAATAGATTCAAGTCTAAGTGAAGATAGACCGAGGTTATTAGGTCTAAATGGAGAACGAGTCGAGAATACACCTACATGTTCATTACCACCGAGCTTCGGTGGTCGTACAGTAGGTGT
>JAGOLM010000060.1 GCA_017994075.1 Lachnospiraceae bacterium | reverse complement strand
ACGTGCATTCAATTGCTATCTAGAGTCTGACTCTATCAGATATTACTTGAGAAGTGACAGAACTCCCTGAGTAGACTGATTAGCCTGAGCAAGCATAGACTGTCCTGCCTGAGCGAGGATGTTATTCTTACTATAGTTAACCATCTCATTAGCCATGTCAGTATCACGGATTCTGGACTCTGCTGCTGTTGTGTTTTCAACAATGTTGTCCAGGTTTGCGATTGTGTGTTCAAGTCGATTCTGAACTGCACCAAGGGCAGATCTCTGGGAAGAAACCTTTTGAACTGCATCTGCAATTGAATCAATTGCATAAGTTGCCTTCGTTCCATCATTATCTGAAACATCAATTCCATTAATGCCCAAGTTTTTAGTGTCCATAGTCTCAATATTTACACTAATCTTATTGGTCAAGTCAGAATCTGCTCCTACATGAAGGTTGAATGACAAGTCCTTGGCTGTTGTATTCTTTCCCTTGGTAATATCAAATACTGAGTCCGCTGCCAGTGCACCACTATTCGTTGGTGCTACTGTCGTAGAGGTTGCACTAGGAGTATCAGATCCAACTGTATTGGCCGCTTTTAATGCTGACTGAATAAGTGATACTGCTTTGTCACCAGATATAAGTAAGTCATTATTATTTGCGACTCCAGCTGTCATGCTTGCAGCTGGCACATAATACGGTTTTCCGCTATCAGCTACTGTTATAGAAGCTATTGTATATGTCTTACCTGCAATTGTAACTGATGAACCTGAGGTAAGAGCTGAACTATTTACAGTAACCTGAGTTCTTGAAGTGTCTGCTGTTGTTCCGTCAGCCTGAAAATTATCCTTGATTGTCAAGAACTTGCTGTCAATGCCTGCATCCTTAAATGAAAAAGTAACATTTTTGGTTGTTGTTGCTGCTGAATCACCTTTTAATAGATATGTCTCATTAAACTTGGTTGTCTCAGCGACACGATCTATCTCTGTAGAAAGCTGATTGACCTCTGACTGGACTGCATCTCGATCCGACTTGCTGTTTGTTCCGTTTGATGCCTGAACTGCCAATTCATTCATTCTCTGAAGCATGGAGTGAACTTCTGTCAGGGCACCTTCTGCTGTCTGGACTGCAGATACACCGTCCTGTGCATTTGTCGATGCTCTGGACATGCCTCGCATCTGTTTACGCATCTTCTCACTGATCGTGAGTCCTGCTGCATCATCTGCTGCACGGTTTATCTTATATCCCGAAGAGAGTTTCTCGGTTGACTTTGCCTGCTGATTCGAAGTTGTTCCAAGCATTCTTGATGAATTCATTGCCTGCATATTGTGCTGTACGACCATTGCCATAATATTTTTCCTCCTTGATTGTTCCTCTTTCACCATCCTTGATGAGAGGGTGTATAGATTGTGATTGGCAATCTAATATAACCTACATAGACTTTATCGGAGTATTTTTTTAAAAGTTAACAATTATTTCACAAAATCCACCGGTTGCACAAAAAAACCACGTATCCATAACAGATACGTGGCGATTATTTTCATTGCCCGAAATGACGTGCCTATGCGTTTGACTCCTAGCTATAAAGCCAGGTGGGCAACCGCAGCTACTCTTCTGCCTTCCACGACGAGAGGCCTGACATCCAAGTAAGCAATATAAGAATCCCGTTTAAAGTAATTGTAGGTTCAATAGCATAGGTGATATCGTACATTTCAGGCAGATTTATTATATCACGGATATAGATGTCTGTCAGCATTGCTTATAAACAAAAAAAATGCTAAAATTATTGATTATCTTAGGGAAAAAGAATAAAAAAATAAAAAGAAAAAATGGAGGATTACATTTATGGCAGATGACTATTCTTATGGTGGTATCACACCTGAAATCTATGAATTAGCAAAAGAAACTAATAAAGCTTCGGATATTGATCCAGAGCTTTTTAGCGAAAATAACGTTCAGCGCGGGCTACGTGACATGAACGGTAAGGGAGTTTTGGTTGGTATCACCAATATTTCTGAGGTCAATGCAAAACGAGAGATCAATGGCGAAATGGTCCCTATTCCCGGCGAACTTTTTTTTAGAGGATACAACGTTCATGATATAGTTGCGGGTCTATCCAATGATAATCATTTTGGATTTGAAGAATGCACTTATCTATTGCTTTTCGGACATCTCCCCTCTAAATCAGAGATGGAAGGGTTTAAATCCATTCTGTCTAATTACCGCTCTCTTCCGCCTAGTTTTGTTCGTGACGTCATTATGAAAAAATCGTCTCCGGATATGATGAATGCATTATCTCGTTCTATTCTGACTCTATATTCATATGATGAAAGACCTGATGACACTGATATCCCCAATGTTCTAAGTCAGTGCCTGCATTTGATCGCTGAATTTCCACTTCTGGCGGTCTACAGCTATCAGGCTTACAAACATTATTATAAATGTGATAGTCTTATTATCCATAGACCCATGCCAAATTACTCCACGGCAGAGAATATACTTCATTGTCTCCGTGACGATAATAAATTCACGCCTCTTGAGGCAAAATTACTTGATGTTGCTTTAATCCTTCATATGGAGCATGGTGGTGGTAATAACTCTACATTCACAACACATCTCGTTAGTTCCACCGGTACCGATACATACTCAGCTATTGCTGCTGCAGTCGGATCTCTGAAGGGTCCTCGTCATGGTGGCGCCAATATCAAGGTCATGCATATGTTCGAAGACATGAAGGATCATATATCTGATTGGACATCCGAAAAAGAAGTAGGAGATTATCTCCGCGCACTTTTACATAAGGAAGCTTTTGACAAAAAGGGACTTATATACGGAATGGGACATGCGGTATACTCACTTTCAGATCCAAGAGCCGAGCTGATCCGTGGTTTCGTGGCTCAGCTGTCAGAGGAAAAGGGATACCAAAAAGAATTTGCCTTATATAGTCTGGTAGAGAAGCTGGCGCCTCAGGTTATTGCTGATGAACGTAAAATATACAAGGGTGTTTGCCCCAATGTAGATTTTTTCAGTGGTCTTGCTTATCAGATGCTGAAGCTTCCATTAGAGCTGTATACACCTATATTTGCCATAGCCCGTATCGCTGGATGGGGTGCTCACAGACTTGAAGAACTCTGTCTCAATAACAAGATCATGCGTCCTGCATATATGACCGTCACTCCTCATCATGAATATGTACCTATTGAAGACCGTTAGACGAGAATATATTTGAATAATATATATTCTTGGTGTAAGATAAGCCTATGTATTACAAACTTTCAAGGAGGTTACGAAATGTCATCCAAACCTACGATACTTGTATGCGACGATTCAATCTTAGCCAGAAAACAGCTCTCTGATGTAGTAAAGCATTTCATGCCCAATTCAAACATTGTAGAAGCGGCTAATGGTCAAGATGGTGTTGAGCTTTTCGAAGACGAAAAACCATCCCTTACTTTTCTAGACTTGGTAATGCCGGTCATGGATGGAATTTCTGCCATCAAGGAAATGAAAAAGATTAACAGCAAAGCCAATATCGTTGTTGTTTCTTCTATAGGAACAAAGAGCGAATTAAAGCAGGCTATTGAAGCTGGTGCTATGGATTTTATCCAAAAGCCCTTTTCTGTTGACCAGATAAAAATGCTGTTAGAATCATATTTTAAGGAGGACTGAGCATGTTCGCACAGTTTTTCGGAAGCTATCTTCTGAATAATAAGGCTGTTACACCCGTGCAGCTTTCCGAAGCTATTTCAAAACTAAAACAGGCTCGAATGAAGCTAGGCACTCTCGCGATGCATCAAGGACTTATGACTGCCGCTGAGGTTGACGAAGTTTGTTATCTCCAGTCTCGTGAGGATAAGCGTTTTGGTGAGATTGCTATTGAGCGTGATTATCTGACCGGTGATCAGGTCGAAGACCTGCTTCGCTCTCAGAGTCCCGATTACCTCTTACTTGGTCAGAGCCTTGTAGATATGGATATTATCACTAATACCAATTTTCAGGATCTTCTTCTCGACTATCAAAAAGATACAGAGATATATGACATGGATATCGAAGATCAAGAACAGTTCGATAAGTTGATTCGAAAGTTCTTCCTCGTTACCGAAAAGAATATTAATGAAAATGTTCTAGTTTATATGAAGCTTTTCTTTAATAATCTGGTTCGTTTTATAGGTGAAGATTTCACTCCCATGTCTCCTGTTCCTTCATCAGAATACCCTGTCAATTATTGTGTAAGTCAGGGAATCAAGGGTGATGTTACAGGTACTGCCCACTTAGATTTGCCAAAGGACGTAGCGATCTCGTTTGCTTCTAGATATGCTAATATGGATTTCAATTCTTTTGATGAATATGTCAAAGCTTCTGTTGAAGATTTTCTAAACCTCCATAACGGACTCTTTGGTGTCAATATTTCCAATGAATATTCCAAGGAAATATACCTAGATCCACCTAAGACCGAAGAAACAGATCTTATCGAGCTAGATTCCAATTCGTATGTGATTCCCTTTGTATATCCCTTTGGAACAATTCATTTGATCATCACGATGTAACATAATATTAAAATATATATTCGAGTAGGTTTATACTCATTTATTCATAAAAAACGAGGTCTGATGACCTCGTTTTCTTTTTGTTTATATCTATATGATCAATCTATTTTCAAAAAGCTCTTTACTACTTCTGTCATATCGCTTGGATCACATACTGTAGTATGATGAATCAATGCTTTTTTTAGCTCTTCGATCGGTTTCGGAAGCGGGATTCCCGTTTCATCGCTCATGATATCACATAGTGACAGTTCATACTCAGCAGAATCTGTAGCAGATCTATCATCTTTTTCATCATGAATAGCATCCATAACTGTTCTTACGAACTTAAACGGGCTAGCCGTAGATGCAATAGCTGTTACAGTTTTATCTCCCGTCTCAGCCACATATTTATCATAAACTGCAGCACCTACTGCCGTATGGGTATCTATCAGATATCCAGTATCCGAATATAATTTATTTATCTTGTCTATCGTCTCCTGTTCTGTAGCAAAATTGCCATAGAACTTATCCAGTCCTGATTTCATATCATCTGAAATCGTATATAAACCATTATTTTTAAGAGCATCCATAAACTTTTTCGTCTCAACATCAGAATCACCGGTGATACGATAGATCAATCTCTCCAGATTACTGGAAATCAGAATATCCATCGATGGTGAATTGGTAACATGAAATTCTCTTTTTCGGTCATAAGTCCCTGTCTTTAGGAAATCAAACAGAACCTTATTCTCGTTAGAAGCCAAGATCAGCTTATTAACAGGTATACCCATCTCGCTGGCATAATATGCCGCCAGTATATTACCAAAATTACCGGTTGGAACCACATAATTAATATGGTCTCCTGCTTTTAACTTTTCATGCTTGACCAGCTTGGCATAAGTATTGACATAATAAACGATCTGAGGAACCAATCTACCGATATTAATGGAATTGGCTGAGGAAAATCTATATCCTTTTTCCAGAAGTTCCTGATTTAATTTCTCATCGCCAAACATTGCCTTGACACCGCTCTGGGCCTCATCGAAATTACCGGTGATCCCCACCACAAATGTATTGGCTCCGCTTTCTGTGACCATCTGATGCTTCTGAATAGGACTAACTCCTGTCTCAGGATAAAATACTGCGATCTTGGTTCCGGGCACATTGGAAAATCCGGCTAACGCCGCTTTTCCGGTATCTCCTGAGGTTGCCGTCAATATAACTATGTCTTCTTTTATTTTATTTTTTTGGGCTGCTTTTGTGATAAGATGAGGGAGGATCGACAGTGCGATATCCTTAAATGCCATAGTCTTGCCATGATACAGCTCGATATAATATGCTCCCTCGGCATAAGTAAGAGGCGCAATTGCCGGATCCTCGAACTTACTGTCATAGGCATTTTCAATGCAATCGATCAGTTCTCTGTGGGTATAGTCAGTGAGAAATCCTCTCATGACTGCAAACGCCACATCCTTGTATGACATCTCTCCCAGCTTATCAATGGAAATTGGAAGCTTAGGAATAGAATCTGGTACAAATAGTCCGCCATCCTCTGCAAGTCCCTGAAGAACTGCTTCTGATGAAGTTTTTTTGTTGTTTCGGTTTCTTGTACTAACATAAGTTACTGGATTCACTGGCATCTTTTTCCCTTTCCTTCATTTCTATAGCTCTATAGCAGGCTCATTTCTCAAAATAATCCACATAATTCTTGGAAAGCCTTATTTCAGTATACACTGTTGCATACTTACTTGCAGTAACAGTTTCTACAAAATTTTGCGGGAATTTCTTTTTTATTCCATGTGAAATTGCATAATCGGCTGCCTTGTTATAGGCAATCGCCGCCATCTCCTTAGTGTTATATATCCCAACTATAAAGTCTCCATTTATGTGAATTCTGGTCTCATATGTAGTATTTCCATTCCCGATCCTCTTAAAAACTCCGAAATACTTATTTATTACCCTTATATTAGAAGTTCTAAAATCGGTTTCATCCCCATTTACAAAAACATAATCACGCCCTGGTACCGAGAAATTATGGATACCATATCTACTCGTGATCCGGTACTGAGTGCCGAAATCATTGACATAAAGAGAATCTCCTCTATTCATTATCCTATGGGATGAAAAATAAAAGAGATCATCTGTATCAAATTTTAACTCTGTTCCATTTTTCAGATAATATGAGAAATATCCCTTCCTGAGATATATTGGAGTCTTGATATAAATTTTGTTGTCTCTGTGATTAATAATCGATACTACCTTATCTGACGAAAGCGCACTATATTGACCATTGTCCTGTTTTATCATGAATCGGTTCAGCGATAATTCATCAACTGTATGATTTTTGTCATGATAGATCATATCCGCAGTGGCATACGCCTCCTCAGCCTCTTTTTCTGTATCAAAGGTTCCAAGAGCAATTGATTTGCCTTTATATGAGATTCTAGATCTGTAACATACAGTTCCATCTGTTTTTCTGTGAAAATATGCACCCTTCATGGGTTTTAGATTATCATTATTTCAATTAAAATACAACGACAGTTGTGCTATCATAAGACTAATATACAGTGAGGCATATTTCATTCATTATTTTGTCATATACTAGTTCAAATACTCTCTGTATTAGTATGGGAATCAAAAAGGAAAAAGAAAAATGAAATAAGAAAGGCGGTCACTTTATGGGAATGACTATGACGCAAAAGATCCTCGCCGCTCACGCCGGATTGTCCGAAGTTAAATCTGGGCAACTGATCGAAGCTGATCTCGACATGGTTCTTGGGAATGATATAACCTCTCCTGTCGCAATCCATGAAATCAAAAAAATGAAAAAAAACGGAGTATTCAACCCGGACAAGATCTCCCTGGTAATGGATCATTTTGTGCCCAATAAGGACATCAAATCCGCAGAACACTGTAAAATCGTCCGGGAGTTTGCAATCGATAACGATATAACAAACTTCTACGACGTAGGAGAAATGGGTATTGAGCACGCTCTATTGCCCGAGAAAGGCCTGGTTACCGCCGGGGACACTGTAATAGGTGCCGATTCACACACATGCACATATGGAGCTCTTGGAGCCTTTTCCACAGGTGTGGGAAGCACTGACATGGCTGCTGGTATGGCTACCGGAAAAGCATGGTTCAAGGTTCCGTCTGCCATTCGTTTTAAGCTCACCGGCGATCTCGCTCCCTATATAAGTGGTAAGGATATTATTCTCCACATCATCGGAATGATCGGTGTAGATGGTGCCCTTTAC
>JAGOLM010000059.1 GCA_017994075.1 Lachnospiraceae bacterium | reverse complement strand
AACTTCACACTAATTGCTCATGTTTTCACTACTTAGCATATCCTTGGCAGGCCTTCGCCTTCTAGAACAGTTAGGTTCCTTTTTCCACCAATAGAAGTGTTCATAAAAAGATTCCCCGTCGTGCCCGAGTTTTCTACTTTTCCTATTATACTCGCATCCTCGCCATATTTCGAGCCTCTAATTATAGATAATGCCTTTTCAGCATCTTTTTTGGGAACAATGCATACCATCTTGCCTTCATTTCCCATATACATAGGATCTAACCCCAGAAGTGCAGCGAAATCCCTTACCTTATCTGATATCGGGATCTTATCTTCATCAACAGAGAAACAGTTTTCGCTGGATTCTGACAATTCTTTTAGAACTGTTGCCAAACCACCTCTTGTAACATCTCTAAGTGTATGAACTTCTACATCTGATCCAATCAGTTTGAACACCATATCTGTAAGCGGAGCATTATCACTTGCTATATCGGTTACGATCGATAGTCTATCGCTCAAGATCGTGCTGTGATGATCTCCCATATTGCCTGAAGCTATTATAACATCACCTGCTTTGGCATTTTTTGCTGAAATGTCAACACCATCCGGTACAAATCCCACTCCGGCTGTGTTTACATATATTCCACCATGCCCTTCTATTACCTTGGTATCACCGCATACGATCTTAATGCCTGCTTCTCTTGCCGTTTCCGCCATAGAGTGAACCAGTCTCTTCAGTACATCAACTTCTGCTCCCTCTTCAAGTATCCAACCACAAGTCAGATATTTGGGAACAGCCCCTCTCATCAATAGGTCATTCACTGTTCCACAGACCGCCAGTCTACCTAGATTGCCGCCTCTGAACTCCAGTGGAGTTACTACAAAACTGTCTGTAGTAACAGCTATTTTCCCACTTCCGGGTACAACAGCAGAATCCTCCATTTCATTCAATGTATCATTATCGAATTCTTTTGCAAAAATATTGTCTATGAGTTCGCCTGTTGAGCGGCCTCCACTTCCATGAAGCATGGATATTTTCTGTTCCATTTTTTCCCTCAAACTATTATTAAACTGACTTTTTAATCGCTATTAATAAAAAGTGTCAAAAATGCTTTTTATGATTACTTTGCCTTATCTTATATAATCTTATATAATCTTATTTAATCTTTTTTTATCTACTAACGCTGCCTTCCGCCTGAGTACCATGCGCGGCAACTTCCCTCTTCCGATACCATGCATGCTCCGGCGGGATTGGTCGGATTGCACACCTTGCCATATAATGGACATTGGGTTGGCATTATCTTGCCCATAAGTACCTCACTGCAATGACAAGCTTTGTTTCTGGCATTGTCCTCGTCTAGTCCTTGGCTTCCCGCATCAAGTGATGCATATTCTTCCTTTATATACAGACCTGAGTCCGGTATATTTCCCAGACCTCTCCAATGAGCATCGCTCTTTTCAAAAATCTTGGCAATCAAACTCTTAGCTTTTACATTTCCATCTGCTGAAACTACTGATGGATAGAAGTTCATGACTCTGCCCTTTTTATATGATTTCACGATTCCATATATCGCAGTAAGTATCTCTTCCGGTCTAAATCCGGCTACTCCAAAAGGAATGCTGTACTTCTCTGCCAGTGGTTCATACATCTTGCTTCCGGTGATAACTGAGACATGTCCCGGAGCTATAAATCCATCCACAGGAGCTCCCTGTTCCATTAATCCATCTATCACCTCCGGCATAGTCTTAATGGCAGTTAGAAGTCTTATGTTTTTTATTTTCTCTTTTACTATTCTATCGATCAAAAGCGCATATACAGGCGCGGTAGTTTCAAATCCTACTGCTGCAAATATATAATTTCTATCGGGATTTTGATCCGCCTCTTTTATTATGTCAAATGGAGAATACAGCATCTCCACAGATGCTCCACGGCCTTTGGCCTCTCCCAGTGTCTCTTTACTTCCCGGCACTCTTATCAGATCTCCAAATGTACACACAGTATTACCAGGTACAAGTGACAGTTCTATTGCCTTGTCTATGTATGAAGTTGGTGTCACACATACCGGGCATCCCGGTCCTGACAGCAGTCTGATCTTGTCCGACAGCATATCGGGTATCCCACTTTTAGAGATTGCACCTGTATGGCTTCCGCATACTTCCATAATAGTCATTGCAGGGCCATCATATTTTTTTAAAAATTCTATTATCTTTTTCAATTCATCTGATGCCATTAATAAGCACCCACACTCTTTAAAATATCACTTAGATCAGTCATTTCCTGAATTTCTTTTTTTAAAACCACTTGAATAATGCATCCTGCATGAACGAGCACATCATCTCCAGGCTTGACCTGAACCAGTCCCGCCTTGGCATTGACCATATTACCGTGGAAGTCAACAACTGCTTCCATCTCATTAACCGATATTACTTTTCCTGTAGCTGCTACACACATATATATACCCTTTTATTCCATTTTATAAAGTAAGTGACAATTCAGCTTTTTCACAGTTGCCTTGTCACTTAAAATGATCTGTACTATTTTGTCTCAGTAGCAGCCTTTTCTGCTGCTGCCTTTTCTGCTGCCTTTTGTGCAGCAATAGCCTTGGCCTTGGCTACTTTTTCAGCCTGAGCCTTGACCCATTCCTCTCCCATATGAGGGCGAGTCTCACTATAATCAAATTTTTCATCCATAGGTTCCTGATATCCGGTAACCATATGGAGGCAACTCTTAGGACAATTAGAAACACAATATCCACAAGCTATGCAATCAAAACGATTGATAGACCATGTTCCCTTAGGCGGTTTTTCTACTTTAAGTGCACCCGGGGGGCAATTTCTCTCACATAGTCCGCATGATATACATTCATCTATATCGATTTCAATGTGACCTCTCGCACCTTCCGGGTACTGAATCGGCTGTGCCGGATAATTTTTGGTTACCGGCTTGGAAAAAAGATTTTTCATTGTAGCCCAAGTGAAGGCCATTATTCTAGATTTAGACATTTTCCCTCCCTTAACGCTCTGTACAGCTGATGCAAGGATCGATAGTTACAACCAAGAGAGGTATGTCCGCATACTGGGCGCCCTTCATGGTCTCGCACATTCCTGCCAGGTTGGCAAACGTCGGTGTACGGACACGGAATCTATCCAGAAACTTATCTCCGGATGCCTCTACATGATAAACCGCCTCACCTCTTGGCTGTTCTATTCTAATAAATGACTCTCCGTCAGGGTTGCCCTTGACAGGTACTGCTATTTCACCGGCAGGCATCTTGGTAAGAGCCTGTCTGATCAGATCTATTGACTGGAATACTTCATCCAATCTGCACTTGCATCTTGAATAGTTATCTCCATCAGTTCCTATTATAGGTTCAAAATCCAACATTCCATAAGCATCATAGCCCAACACTCTCATATCATAGTTGATTCCCGATGCTCTTGCTAAAGGTCCACAGCATCCAAGGTCATGAGCCTGCTGCTTCGTGAGTACACCCACTCCTCTTGTTCTGGTCTGAACTGAATAATCCTCCAGAAATGTATCTCTGATAGCTTTTAGCTCTGTCTCAATGTCCCTTATATTATTTAAAATGAGCTTCGCCTGATCTTCATTGATATCACGAAGTACTCCTCCAATGGTATCAACAGAATTGATGAGACGTCCACCTGTCGTAAGCTCTACCATATCGAGGATCTTTTCACGGATCCTCCAGCACTGGTAAAACAGATTTTCAAATCCAAATGCATCTGCCATCAGTCCGGCCCATAGCAAATGGCTATGTATTCTGTTCATCTCAGCCCATACTACTCTCAGGTACTTTGCTCTATCAGGGACTTCTACTCCCATCACTTTTTCTATTGCAAGTGAATACCCATTGCCATGGCCGAAACTACAGATACCACAAGTTCTCTCTGCTATGTACAGATATTCCTTATAATCCTTCTTGCTTACCAGGCCTTCTAGTCCTCTATGGATAAATCCAATCGACGGAACTACATCTACAACAGTCTCATCTTCGAGTACAAGATCGAGATGAATCGGCTCCGGCAGTACAGGATGCTGAGGTCCGAACGGTACTACGCTTCTCTTAGCCATCAGTCTTCCTCCTTCTCATCCTTGGGTAAAAACGGTGTCTCCACCGCAATCCTGTATAATTTATTATGATAATCATGCTTGATCATCTGGATGCGGACTCCGAAGAGCTCCTTCATCTCATTTTCATAAAAATCTGCGTAAGGATAAAATCCGGATATACTGGGAATCATATCATCCTTATCAATCACTACCCTGAGTGTCTCATAACGATAGTTATCATCCTCTGCAAAAGAATAACTAAGATTATACTTGCCATCCTTGTATGAAGCACATGCCTGTGACAGACGAAGTCCCCTGGTTTTCATAACCATGACACTCTCTAGGAGTTGTTCTTTGTCTATGACAGTCAGAATGTTTTTTTCATCAGCCATTTAATTTCCCTCCTTAGAATCTGTCATCCTACTATTTAGCTCCTCAGCCGCTTTTTTCTCGGCCCATTCAGATGAAGACAGGTTTTTGATATTTTTGTCATATTTCTCTTGAAACAATCCCACAGCCTTGACCACACCATCAATAATTGACTCCGGTCTGGATGCACATCCCGGAACATATATATCCACAGGAATGACCTTATCTGCTCCTCCGAGTATATTGTATGTCTCCTTAAAAACGCCACCCGTACAAGCACATGCACCAATAGCCACAACAACTTTTGGGTTGGACATTTGATCATATATCTGCTTCAAAACAGGAGCATTCTGTGTATTGACTCCACCAGTCACCAATAATATATCTGCCTGCATAGGATCTCCGGTATTGATCACTCCGAATCTCTCTACATCATAGACTGGCGTAAGACATGCCAGAACCTCTATATCACATCCGTTACAGCTTGATGCATCATAATGCAGAAGCCACGGAGATCTGCTTAATTTTGCCATTTGTTTTCCTTTCCTAAACAGCTTTATTTAGAAAACTTTAACCAATCAATATATAAGTCTGAATCATCTGATCAGCATAATGATTATCATATTGACGCCTGCTGATACAAGCGTAACGGACCATGCCAGAAACAGCATCTTGCTCTGCTTGACTCTGGCTGATGTATTGTCGATCAATATTTCCAAAAAATATGTGAAAAGCACAACAATAATAGCAATAGGGATACTGTATACCGAGCTATTGATTATAAATAGTGCTACCACACCAAGCATCAGGACATTCTCATACCATTCTGTGATCTGAAAAATTGCCAGGTTTGTTGATCCCATTTCTGTGGTCAGACCCTTGACCAGCTCCTGATGAGGATGATGAGATGTGCTCTCATCAAATGGTGATTTTCTCATTTTGATCGTAAGTATAAAAACAAACGCTACAAAAAATCCAGGCAGAAACATTACTGCGCTGTATCTTGAATTGACAATATCCTGAACTCTGAACGTTCCCTCAGCTATATAAAATCCTAGGCCTGTGAGAAGAAGTGCTGGCTCATATGACAATTCCTGCATCAGTTCTCTCTGAGCTCCCATTGATGAGTACGGAGAGCTTGTCACACAGCCTGCCAGATATAGGAATACTCCTGCAGTAGACAACATCAGAAATACCATTAATAAGTCACTTCCAAAGAAGAACATAGCTCCGGTAAATACTGTAAGTATCATATAACTAACCAGAAGGAACCTCTGAGATGCCGTAACTGCTATTGTTTCCTTACTTAATAATTTGATCACATCATAAAAAGGCTGAAAAACTGAAGGTCCTACACGTCTCTGCATTCTAGCAGATATTTTTCTGTCAAGGCCCTCTAGGAATCCTCCTACAAATGGAGCAAAAACGATAAAGGACAATGCTGATATAATTCTAAAATCTATCATAGTAAGCCTCCGATCACAATGCATAGCATGATCACTAGTGCGGCGGCGGCAGCCAACTGACAAGGTAACATTAGTTTTCTCTGTCCGATCTTATGGGCAAAATAATAGTTGGTCAACCATACCTTTTTGGGTTCTCCATAAGAGTCTGTAAAGCAGTTATCATTATCCATATTGATACCGCCCATATAGGCCAGTTTATCATCATACTTCATATCTTTTGTGGTGAAATATGTAATAAACGGAACCGCAAATACTACGAGAACGCATACGATCAATGTATACAGGATCTTCATAGGTATAGCATCATGATAATTGCCAAAAAGTGATTCCACCAGAGGATCTACAAATGATCTTGAGAGTAACGGGAATAGCAGACATAACAAAAACATCATTACCGCATTGCACGTAAGAGAAAACATCTCATTTGTCTTGGTTATATCCTCGACCTTAACATTGGTAGCTGTTCTTCCTATCAACTTACCGAGCCACTTGGTCCAATAAAAGGAAGTAATAGCTGAGCCAAATACTATAAATAGAACCAGTAAAATTCCCTTATTGTCTACAGATGCACGAAGAGCTGCCCACTTTGATACAAGCATTCCAAAGGGTGCCAGATACATGCCAACGATTCCTATGAACATGAACGAAGCAAGCTTGGGGAGCTTATAGATAAGTCCATGCATGTCCTCAATATCTCTGCTGAAAAGCACATTTTCTGTTGCTCCCACATCCTGAAACAATAGTGATTTGGATACTGAATGAAAGATCATCAGAAATACTCCAGCCCATATTGTAGATGGACTTCCGATCCCGGCACAAGCTACCATCAGTCCGAGATTAGATACAGTTGAAAGTGCCAGTACCTTTTTAGCATCAGTCTGGGCAATAGCCATAATTGAAGTCATAAGGAACGTAAATCCACCAACAGTGGCAACAATAGTTCCTGTAGCTGTTCCGTACATAGCCGGAGCCAGTCTGAAAAGTACATAGATCCCAGCCTTGACCATCGTTGCACTGTGAAGCAGTGCACTAGACGGAGTAGGCGCTACCATAGCACCCATTAGCCAGGTTAAAAATGGAAGCTGAGCTGACTTGGTCAGTGCTGCAAATGCCATAAGCGCTATAGGAAGTGCTACAAGAGCATCCCCTGCAACGCCAAAATCGGTAAGCATCCTAAAGGATACGCTTCCTGTGTTGATCGCAAAATATAATATACCAATAGCAAGGGCGAGTCCCCCTAACAGATTCATCCAAAGTGCTCTGAATGAATTGTTGACAGCCTCTTCTGTCTTGGTATATCCGATGAGCATAAATGAACATACACTGGTTGTCTCCCAGAAGAAATCAACCCACATCAGACTGTCCGAAAGAACAAATCCAAACATTGCTCCCAAAAACAGAAAAACTACCATGAAGAAATAATGTCTTCTCTCTGGAACTTCTGTATGGTGATGATGATATCCATCCATATATCCCATAGCATAAATAGTGATCAATCCACCAACCACACCAACTATGATGCACATGAGAATCGACAGATAATCGATACGGATATGATACTGCTGATTGTATTTTGATCCAAAATACTCTAACCACAGGATCATTCCCGTAGGAACAATTGAAAGAAGCGATATCCAATACTTCTTATATCTAAAGCACTGAATAACCACAAAAAGCATTAATAAGATCTCGCCTACAGATATAAACATATCTGTAATTTCCGTATTAAAATATAATTCTACTGGTACAGCGCCTCCGGCAAAAAATCTAACTACCAGATCAATAACTGCAACAATAATCGCAGGTATAGCAACATATGCTATTGCCTTACGAACATTCTGATTACGGATACAAAAAAGAATTACTCCGACGACCATTGG
>JAGOLM010000021.1 GCA_017994075.1 Lachnospiraceae bacterium | reverse complement strand
AATTGATACAACGTACCAATGTTGATTTTCCAGCTCCTGATAATCCTATTATTCCTTGTATTGAGTGTTCACGGATATCAAGATTGATATCTTCAAGTGCTACAACATCGCCTACTGAGGTGTAAAACGTCTTTCCCATCCTCTTCAGACTTATGATTATATTATTGTCTGACAAACTTCATTACCTCCGATTCCGAATCTATTTTATAGTCTATGAAATTTTGCCTATAATTACAATAGTTTAGGCATTACTTTACTCCGATTAAATTAAATAGGCAATTCCTATAACACTTGAACAATCTACTTTATCTATTTCAGATCGACCTTTTCACCATTTATAACAGCTTCCTGGATATTCTCGATCGGGATCAGGAGATATCTCTCGCCATCAACTATTGATGACTGGATCTTCTCCGTTGAAACTGACGGAACTCTTACCAGAATATCAGGAAGAGAGCCATCGTCCTTGGTAATTCCGGCTGCCTTCATCTCCTGGTTCATCATAACTACCTGTTTCTGTAGTTCCTTCTTTTCAAGCTTGATATCACTGTTTTTTAAGAGCTTATCATCTACAAGCTCATCTGCCAGCGGAAGTTCCTCACTGAAAAATCCGTCAAACTTCTTGCTGATCTTCTCTGCTTCCTGCTCTTCAAATCCACTGTCTTCCAGTATAGGCTGAATATCAGCTCCCTTGATCTTCACAGGTTCTTCATCATCAGCTCTTTTTTCTTCAGCCTCTGAGATATATGAAGTAAGATTAGTCTGAATATCCAGCATAGTATCCATATTTTCCTCTTCATCAGAACCAAGAGACTCTGCTATTATATTTTCAAAGGCTGACTTTTTCTGAAAAGATGTATATCTGGATTCACATCTGAGTACCTCTTCCCATAGTTCCTTATGAGGTTCCTTGACATTTTTCGTGTATACGAGAGTATGATGGATATCAGTACTTCTCTCTGAAAATGCAGGAAATACAAATGCGCTTTCACATGCTCCAACTACCCAGTCTCTCTCTAGTGCTGCAAACTTATTATCATCTACATCATATCCTAGACCTGGCTTGGACAGATCTACAGGACAAATAGCCACGATGATATATTCATATACCTCATCAGAATCATCCAATGCCAGATTATCATCCGTTTTCATAGGGACATCGTAGGCATCGTGATAACAAAGGATCAGATAATTATCGATCTTATCGTAGTTCTGGATTATTTTGTCGTATAAGGCATTAATTATCTCGTCATCTTCCAGATGGCTGGCCTTTAATCTCATAAGTGTATCCTGTGATCCGCCCATTTCCTCTTCATCTACAGGGAACTCCAGCTCCAGAAGATTATTGTTTAGTTTTCCTGATAAGGTTTTCTTTGCTATTTCAAGATATTTAAAGAATTCATCGTCCGTAAGATTAAGGAAATTCTCTCTAAATGTAAGTATCTTTTCCTTGGAACTATTTACGTAGCATCCACAGAGCTTGGTAAAAGTACATCCCTCCTTGGTATAACGACGCTTGATTTCCATTATGTCTTTTTTATTCATTTTATTCCTCCACAAATGCATAGCATTATTTTTCGCACTAATAATTATAAATTAAAATCAGTGACTGTCAAAATACTTTTTCATTATCCAATCAACCTCTGTCTATCTCCGTTAATTTAAAATTAAAACAAATAGAAAAAAGGTGAACGAGAAAAAGTAAGGTATAAATAAGATAAAAAAAGGACTGAAAATTTTCAGGCCCTTCCTTTTCTAAAAATATTTTTTATCACTTCTATAATAAACCCAATATCTATAATAGAATAAATATCAATAGTAAAATAAGTATCAATCCCGGGTATATCCATCAGTTCCCTTCATATTGTACATATAGGAATCAGCAATCTTATATGTATCAATGGGATCTTCTGACTTTGAAAACTTTCCGGAGCAAAAACCATACGAAGCACTTACCTTAAATCCCAGCTCCTTTGATGACTTGATATTCATCTCATGTAATTCATCCATAGTCGATTGTAGTTCCTCGTCTGAAATCTCATTTAGAATAACAACAAACTCGTCACCACCGATTCGCATAATTATAGCACTTGAATGTTTTTTAAAGGATTCTGTCAGATTATCAGAAAATGACTTGATCAGCTTATCACCTACGCTGTGTCCATAAGTGTCATTAACCTTTTTCAGCCTGTCCAGGTCAAAAAGTATCAAGCAGTAATCCAAACTATGTCTGTCTCGTAATTCTTCTATTACTTCATCAAATTTCGCCCTGTTATAAAGTCCTGTCAACTGGTCATGATATGCCATGATCCTAAGTGTCTCACTGGATGCTCTTTCCATTAATACTCCATATAAATATGTAAGATAGCTAAGGATAAGAATTATAGCAAACAATACAACCCCAAAGGGCAGCAAACTGATTCTAAGTACACTTAATTCAGGAGCTACATATTTTTGAACATTAAATCTGATAATATCTAATGCTGCAATAGATATTATCGTAATCATACCAAAGTTTAACAACTTGATCTCATCTGTCTTTATTCGACCACTCACACCCACAAAAAGAATCAATATCATAAGTATCATCGTAACCATATGAAATGGTCTTATCATAAGCGGAAGATGAACTATATTTGCAATATGAAGTACAAGTGCAACAACCGGAAAAGCTGTAAATCCTGTCATTATGATATTCATAACTATCTTTTTCCACTTTATATCATCATTCTGAACTGTAGCCACAAGAATAGAAAATGGAATTGGCGAAAAATAAAGCGCGCAATATTCCAATATCGTATTGTCCGTAATATCAAGAGAAAAAAGCTGAAGTGCTCTGCTATTGCAGCAGGTCCATAGACCAATGCAGAAACTGAATAGTCCTATAAGCGTTAGTCTGTGCATATATCCCTTTTTCAGTTCGATTATCAAGCAAGGAATTGTTATAACGATGCCTAGCATCAGAAGGAACAAACCGCATACAATCGTAAGGACATTTCTTCTAAAATAATCTATAAAACCTGCGTTGCCGTGGCATATAAATGGTGCTGAAATATTGGTAAATCCATCATTTTCAGCCACCTTAAGTTTAATTGCAAAGGACTTACCACCTGAGTTATCCGGAAGATATATAAAATTAAGTCCACTTCCAACAGAACTATTACTCTTATATTCGCCCTCACCATAAGAATAGACTATTTTGTTATCTACATACACATCTACAGTGGCAAGATACGTTTCTAGCCTAACCACTGCAGGATTACCAATATCTTCAGGGATCACATTTCGGATTATTACTATGTCACCACGTTTTAATGTCTTCTCAGGGAGGAAAGCATCAAGGTCAACATTGTTATACTCTTTACCGTCCACCATAACGGACCATCCCTTGTCCATTGGAGCGGCCTTGTATCCAAAATTATCATTTGATGACATTATATTGTAAATATGAATGATCAAAAACAAAAAGTATACCAAGAAGAGAACAATAACAACTCTTCTTGTTATCTCTTTTCTGGATATACTTTTACCATCGTTTTTATACAATTTTTCACCCTTCTGTTTGTGAGTTATCTATCTATATATATATAAGGTTTTAATTCGCAGTTATTTCGAATTATATCAGTTTTTATTATATGTAACAAGTATTCTATTTATGGCCTTTTACCTATATATATATAACGACAGGGTGATATATTTTTTACATTATCTGTTTTTTAGCTTACTAAAATATGAATAATAAAATTTTGCTATAAGGATTTATACATCTCCTGATTCAGATGCCCAGTTTTTCATATCTTCCAGTGTGATTTTATCTACAACATCACTAACGGCATCGTCAATCTTCTTCCATACCTTGATCGTGGCACATGTTTGTTTTTTATCACACTCTTTCGTGCCTTGTTTCAGACAGTCCACCGGTACGAGGCTTCCCTCTGTGACCTCTAATATCTGGCCTACAGTATAATCTTTGGGCTCTCTGGTAAGTATATAACCTCCCTGGGCTCCTCTTATAGATTGGACCATTCCGGCCTTATTAAGTATGGATATTATCTGTTCAAGATATTTTTCTGAGATCTCCTGACGCTTGGCAATGTCCTTGAGACTGACAGGTTCTCCGTTTCCATTTATCGCAATGTCAAGCATCAGTCGGGACGCATAGCGTCCCTTTGTTGATATCATCATGATTATTTCCTCGTTTATTTATCACCATTAAAAAGCGGTGTCGACAGATATCGATCTCCCGAATCCGGAAGAAGTACTACAATATTCTTGCCCTTGTTTTCAGGACGACCAGCCAAAATAACAGCTGCCTTTAATGCTGCTCCACTAGATATTCCGACAAGAGCTCCCTCAGTTTTACCGAATCTTCTGCCTTCTACAAAAGCATCATCATTCTCGATCGTGATTATCTCATCATAAATCTTGGTATCTAGTACCTTGGGCACAAAATTTGCTCCGATTCCCTGGATTTTATGAGGTCCGGCTACTCCTTTAGATAAAAGAGGGCTGGTAGCAGGCTCAACAGCTACGATTTTAACGCCGCCTATTTTTTCCTTTAGATATCTGCCAACTCCTGTAACCGTTCCACCGGTTCCAACGCCTGCTACAAATATGTCTATCTTACCGTCTAACTGATCGTATAATTCAGGTCCTGTAGTCTCATAATGAGCCATCGCATTGGCAGGATTGTCAAACTGTCCGAGGATCAATGATCCCGGTGTTTTATCCCTGATCTCCTCTGCCTTATTAACCGCACCCTTCATGCCCTCAGCTCCCGGTGTCAGAACTACCTCTGCACCATAAGCCTTCATCAGGTTTATTCTCTCGATACTCATTGTATCAGGAAGAGTAATTATAGCCTTGTATCCAAGTGATACTGCAGCTGATGCGATTCCGATCCCTGTATTGCCTGATGTCGGTTCGATAAGAGTCGCTCCCTTTTTCAGCACGCCTCTCTTTTCTGCATCCAATATCATCTTGTATCCCACACGATCTTTTACAGATCCTGCCGGGTTCAGGTATTCCAGTTTCGCGTAGATATTTGCATCTGCTCCTGTATCTTTTCTATACCTGTCAGCCTTTAATAGTGGAGTATCCCCGATCAATTCTGTTACGCTGTTTACTAGCTTAGCCATAGTATCCTCCTGACTAAAGTTTCAAATGAAACCATAATTATTATTTGTTATGCTATGCATTTTATTCCAAGTATTCCTACTCGTCAAGTAGGAATTAAAAATAAATCACTTTTATTTTAATATATTTAACGCTTAGTCCAATACATATCCCTTATAGTCAGCCAGATGTTCTACATAATTAACTGCTACTTCACTCAGTCTCAGATGCCTTCTTGTCAGATATCCGATTGTCATAGTTTCATCAGAATCCAATCTAACTGCACAATAATCATCACCGTTCAGATCCTCACATATAATCCCTGAGCAAAGTGTATATCCATTTAATCCGATCATGAGATTAAGCATAGTGGCCCTATCCTTGGACTTGATCAATCTCTTATAGTTATATGTGCTCAGCACTTCTTCCGCGAAATAAAATGAATTGTAATCTCCCTGATCAAATGACAGGCAAGGATACGGTTCTAGATCCTCAAGTGTAACTCTTTTCTTATATGACAGCGGATTGTTTTTATGCATATAGGCATATATATGACAGTCCATAAGCGGATGAAATTCCAGATCATCCTCATGAAAAATCTTCTCCATTATCCTACGGTTAAAGTCATTGATATATAAGATTCCTATCTCGCTTCGGAAATTTTTAACATCATTTATGACTTCATAAGTCTTTTCCTCATTAACTGAGAACTCATACTCATCCATGCCATAATCTTTTACAGTCTCTATAAATGCTCTTGTGGCAAATGTATAATGCTGCGTAGACACTGAAAACCGCTTCTTCTCAGCCTCTTTTGTGATGTATCTCTTTTGAATGAGATCATACTGTTCCGTAACCTGTCTGGCATATCCTATGAACTCTGCACCTTCAGGAGTCAGGACGATCCCCCTATGAGTCCTCCTGAAAAGCTTGATCTCCAGCTCATCCTCTAGAGACTTGACTGCCTCTGACAGACTAGGCTGTGAGATAAAAAGTCTCTTGGCTGCCGCATTCATAGATTCACTATCGGCTATAGTTATTGCATATTTCAGTTGATTAAGAGTCATATCTTACCCTCATTAAAAATAATCGAGTAGAAATCTACTCGATCTTAATAGTAATAGTAATTCTGTTACATGTTTTATATCTGATGTCTTACAACCTTATATTCATTACCATCTGTGTAATAAGGACAGGACTTATAATGACCTGCATACAGTCTTACCGCATCGTCCTCATCCAGATCCAGATCACAGTAATATTCTTCATCATCGTCGTCATAAGTATAATATGCGCAGTATTCGCATGATCCTGATTCAGCCATTTTTCTCCTTAGAATACCAGACCTAGTAGTCCGTAAAAAAGAATTGAACAAATTATCGTTGCAATGAAAACTCCTAGAAGCAATGCAATAATTGCCTTTTTTAAATCCATCTCCAGAAGTGCTGCAACCAGTGAACCCATCCATGCTCCGGTTCCCGGAATCGGTATTCCTACAAAAAGCATCAATCCTACGAACTCAGCATTAGATACAGATCCGCTCTTTTTCATTGCTCTGTTTTCCAGCTTTTCTACCAGTCCTCTGAATATCTTGAACTTCTTCATCCATGCAAATATCTTTTTGATAAAAAGAAGTATGAATGGGATTGGAAGCATATTGCCGACAATGCAGATAGGAATTGCCTTGATAAGCGAAACCCCTAAAAGCTTCGCTGCCAACAGGCCGCCTCTTAACTCCAAAATAGGGACCATCGATATTATAAATACAACAAGTTCCGCTGGCATATATTGTCCTAATGTCTGTGAAAATGCCTGTGCTATTGATTCCATTTATTCTCCTGTTAATTAAATAGTCGTTCCTTGAAAAAACTAATCAGTTTATCCATTTCAGCATCAGTTCCAATTGTGATTCTAAGATAATTTCTGATCCTTTCAGTAGGGAAATATCTGACATATATCCCTGCATCTTTAAGAGCCTTATTGGTATCAGCTGCATCCATCTCAGGATGAGTGACAAATAAAAAATTTGATTTGGAATCAAGTACACTGAATCCCAGCTCTTCAAGAGCTTTCTTGGTTATTGTTCTGGTTCTTATGATCTTATCAACTGTCTCTTCAAAATATTTCTTATCCTCAATGGCAGCCTTGCCAATGGCCATTGAAAGAGAATCTATCGTATATGAATTAATCGAAAACTTCACTCTGTTCAGTGCTTCTATAAGCTTTTTTGAACCAATCGCATATCCGATCCTGCTCCCCGCAAGAGACCTGGATTTTGAAAAAGTTCTGACGACCAAAATGTTGTCATACTGCCTGGTAAGAGGCAGTGCACTCTCTCCACCATAATCAATATATGCTTCATCTACTATTACGACTGCATCAGAATGTTTCTCAGCCAACTCCGAAAATGTATCCATAGGTTCATACAGTGATGTAGGCGCATTGGGGTTGGGAATTAGTATACCGCTACATTCCCTGTCAAATCCGGCCTTATCAAGGGTAAAATCATCTCTTAGCGGAACCTCTACTAAATTGGTTCCATAACATCTGCCCCATACTTTATAAAAAGAATAGGTTATATCCGGTATCAACACCGGGACCTTGGAATTAAAAAAAGTCAGGAAGCACATAGCGAGAACATCATCAGAGCCTACTCCCACAAATACGTTGTCCGGTTCCACTCCATATAAATCTGAAATAGAATCTACGAGCATAGATGCTCCCGGATCAGGATATTTTCTGAGAACACTGTAATCAAATTTCTCGATCACTTTCCTTACTTCCGGTGAAGGAGGATAAGGATTCTCATTGGTGTTAAGCTTAATGACAGAATTACTTTTAGGCTGTTCGCCAGGTACATAAGGTTCTACATCTCTTACATTTGCTTCCCAAAGTGACATATTTTTCTCCTCAGGCAATACCTGCAGCAGCCTTAAGAGCTGCTATTGATGCTTCCGCCTGAGTCAGGATATTGTAGTTGGTCACCATGCCCTGAGCCTCTGGTGTAAGCTTAGTATATGCTTTTCTAAGATTTACTACTGTAGCTTCCTGACCTAACTCCGTTATCGGGCCAAGACCATTTAGTGAATTAACAAAACTCTCCGCATCCCTGACATTGGGAGCGTTGTTCTCTGTTCCGGGCAGATCATAGATAAGTACCGGATATCCGGCTGTTACACTATTAAACAAATCTCTCGCAACACTTAATGGAAGGTTTACACAACCATGAGAACCTCTCACTTTGTAGTAGGTTCCGCCAAATGACGGCTGCCATGTGGCATCGTGAAGTCCCTCGCCGGCATGGAATGGCATCCAATATGAAACCTTGGATTCATAATCCTCACCCTTTAGTGTAGCGTCCTTATCCTTATATGCTATAGAATATGATCCTACATGAGTCTCATGCCCTTTATTGATATTGCCTGTAACCACGTCTGATGAAATGATCTGGGCACCATCTTTATATACATAGAAATGCTGAGCAGTTCTATTTACCTCGATGTAGCTGTTTCCATAGTCATTTGCTCCTCTGGAATTGGCTGTCTGGGAATATTCAAAATCACGTTCTACATCTTTTTTTGCAGAGAGATCAGATTTGATCTTGGCTGCTTCCTTGGACCTATCGATTTTCCATCCGTATGATCCACCGGGAACTGTAACTGTTGTACCATATGATGTAGCAAGAGTCTTGGGCTTACCTGCTGTATTATATTTTTTAGTCATTTCCAGGACAAAATTAGCTATAGTACTGTCATTATATGAAATAGTACCATCAGAACCTACTTTCATAAATGATGCCAGAGTCTCTTTATCTACCTTCTCTATTGTCCCACCTACATTATAGGCAAACTTGATGCCGATCCTCTGATTAAGCTCAGTCACAGCACTCTTCATCTTGGAGGAATCTGCTGTCAGTCCCGGCATGATATAGCATTTTTCTTTTTTCAGATCTATTGTCTTCTCCATAGTGAGAACTGCTTCATCGAGAACCTTAGCCAGTTTTTCCTGATCGACTTCATTACCATATACTTCGTCTCTTACCTTGTATTCTCCATTTGAATACTCAACAAAAGCATCAGCAGATTTTATAACATTAGGGTTTATAACTGATGACAGCTTAGATATTTTGTCGTTCATCTTATCCTTGTCATAATTAACCACGATCTTACTTTCATATTTTACAGGCTTAAAAAGTGCGGTCACCCATTTAAATCCGTTCTGATCATCTAATATTTTTTGAAAAGAAGCCTTACTGTTAGCGACCTTCATATCAATATCCGAAGGTTTGATCAGATCATCTGAGACCTTATCGCTTTTAACTGTCAGTGAATAATCACCGGCCTTGGCAGATATCCTGTCCATTACAGTACTGGCTGTAGCGCCGGAACTGGATACACCGTTTATCATACTTCTTAAATAAAAATGAGATTCAAAGAAAACTGATAGACCTAGGTATATCACCAAAAACAGTGACACTATACTACAACAGACTATAATAGTTTTCTTCTTGTTCTTCTTGTTCAAAACATTTCTACCAGGTACTTTGGAATAGTCCTGATTATCATCGTTTAACTCTTCTAGATCTTCAAGGATATCCTCATCGAGATCCTTGGTAAAATCATCCTTCATTCCATCCTCTTTTTTTCATTTTTCTAAATCGTTTTCTTAGTTCTTATTACCAAACATTTATCGACACCAAGCCATTAAAGCGTAGCAACATAAGATATACAGGCAGAAGTATTTTTATTTCAAAAAATAACAGCAAAATAAAAAGGCTCCAGACCCTTTCATCATTATATAGGAAAAGACAAAAGTGTCAAATGCAAAGAATTACAAATATATGCAAAATGTGTGTGCATTTTTTTATTTTTCGAAAAAAGTTGTAACCTAAGCTCTAAATATATATAATCTTTTATGTCATGAGAAAAATATTAAATGTATTCAAATTTATGCATCAGAACGGCAGGCGTTTCCTGCTTATGCTATACACACCCCTATATCTACTATGCTTCACTCTGCTAGAAAGCAGTAGCGAGCATAGTTATCATGTTATCCATTGTCCTATCGATAACATGATCCCTTTTTGTGAAGTCTTCATAATTCCATATTTCGGTTGGTTTATTTATATGACTTTTGGTCTTATCTTCACTATTTTTCAAAAAAATGGCCGTGATTTTTATCATATGGCTACTGCTCTTTTCTTTGGAATGACCTTCTTTATTATAATTTCTTATGCATATCCTAATATGTTGGATCTTCGTCCAACTGTATTTCCAAGGCATAATTTTCTGACTCAGTTAGTGGCAGATCTGTATTTCGTTGATACGCCGACCAATGTTTTTCCTAGCATTCATGTATTTAACTCTGTAGTTATACATCATGGTATGTGCCGTTGCGACAAGTTTAAGACTAATCCTATATACAAGCATTTTTCTTTTGTATTTACGGTTCTTATAATCCTTTCAACTCTGTTTTTAAAGCAGCATTCCGTTATCGATGCGGGTGCCGGTCTTTTACTGGCACTTGCCATGTACCCTATCTGCTATAGTCGTTGGAGCGGATGGCTGGTTAAAATCTGGAGAAAATACGATCCAAAGCATTATTAAATAATTAAAAGGTCCCATTGTTTTTATATCTTCGTTTGCTTTGAAAATATAAAAACAATGGGACTTTTTATGTATAATCTTTAATCGCCTAGCTTTCGTACCATAGAATCATGATGCAGGCAATATGTGAATGCTGTATCCTTGGATATCTTGCCGTTTCTATATAGCTGAACCAGAGCATCATCCATGGTTCTCATTCCTATCGCCGATCCTGCCTCAATAGCCGCATCGATTTGGTGAGTCTTGCTCTCACGGATAAGGTTTCTGATCGCCGTATTGACATGCATTATCTCGAATACCGGGATCAGCTTACCTCTTATATCCGGTACCAACTGTTGGCTGACTACCGCCATAAGCTGCATAGACATCTGTAGTCTGATCTGTCTCTGCTGCTCTGCCGGGAATGCATCAATTACTCTGTCAATTGTATTGGCAGCTCCGGTAGTATGTAGACTGGAGAACAACAATTGTCCTGTTTCTGCTGCCGTCATCGCAACATCTATAGTCTCAGTGTCTCTCATCTCGCCTACCAAAATAACATCAGGGCTCTCTCTAAGGGCACTCCTAAGAGCCGTTTCATAGCTCTCGCAATCACTATAGACCTCTCGCTGACTGACTATACACTGACCATGATTATGGACATACTCTATTGGATCCTCGAGGGTAATGATATGGCCTGTTCTCGTATGATTGATATTATCAAGTATACATGCAAGAGTTGTAGATTTGCCGCTTCCTGCCTGACCCGTAACGAGAACTATTCCCTTTCTGTATTTTGTCACATCCATGACTTCAGATGGTATACCAAGTGCCTCTGGGCTGGGAATACCAAACTGTATTACCCTTATTACCGCTGCAAGAGAACCTCTTTGGTGGAATATATTGACTCTGAATCTGCCTATATCTGATATCGCAAAGGAAAAATCATCATCCGCTCTCTCCGGTCTGATCCTAGACGAATCCCTGCCGGCCAGAACATATATTTTTTCTATTATTTCTGACGTATCCGCTGCGGACAACCTGCCGTCATCGATTTTTCTATCCTGTTTTCCATTGTTTTTATAAGTAAGAGGAAGCCCCGGGATCACAAATATATCCGAGCTCTTACTCTCAATTGCCTGCTTCAGTACTGAATTGATATCCATCTTCTATCCTCCAATTACTTACCCGGATCAAACAGATCCAGTCCATTTGATTCTCCTCTTACTGTGTTCAATTCCCATTTCTCTATCTTGCATGTCCTGTCAGGATATTTCCTAAGTACTATTTCCAGCTGCTTATTGTATCTTGTTATGGTCTTATCAACGGTATCTGATTCACTGCCATTTTTCAGTATGGCTTTTTCTGTAGATTCTACCCACTCAGTGCCAAGATTCATTATCTCATACTGTTTAGTCACATTGTCTTGATATCTATTAGCTACTGCCAGATCTGCCCTTGCAGTACTGAGTCCTAAAACAGCAAGAATAACAAGTATCACAGAAACGAGTACAAATAAAATTAATATGCTTCCCAGCCTGATCCTCTTATTATTCATTTGCTTTTTCCCCTGTCATATATAAAGTCTTACAAGGTAACAAATATTGCTTTTTTCCTTCAAAGTAAATCGAAAAATCTGCTTCTCTTACAGCATGTATCCCTGCCGTTTCAATGTTACTTCCTATACCATCATCTGAGATAATTGATACTTTCATCACATATACTTTATTTTTGTTATCAATATATTTTTTAATATCACTTCCCGATTCAATATATCTATAGTCCTGATAAGCTCCTTTTTTGTCAAAATAAACCAGAAGGTCCTTTTCTGTACTGCTATCCTGATCATTGGTTATATTCTTTTTTGCATCATCCCATCCTGATCTTACATCCTCTATGCTACCTCTATTAGAAAAATATTCTGCACTTATCCTAGCGATTCTGGTGGATCGGGTAATTATATCTGCTTCTTTTGATTTGTTAATTGAAGCCTGGTATACACTAATCAATACAGAACTTACCAGAAGTAAGATCAGTACACTGGCAATGATCTGTATCATAAACGATATTCGATTAACATCCCGCCATCTTCTTTTCATTTCTATATTTCCTCTTCAAATGTTTTCCCGATATTTTTAATCCGCATCAGATCTGATTGCATATACGCTTTTATTACCATCGATATGTGTAATTATCATTCTATTTTTTTCACGTACCGTAAATGATCCTGCATTGCATATTACTGACGCCCTGTCTGGATCACATTTTGCTCCTGTTTTGGTCAGTTCCTCACATAATTTACCATTATTTAGATATATCAGGGTCGAATAAGTGCCATCCCCCTCTTTTATAACTATGGTATCACCGGAAACTGTTTTCCCTATGTTAATATCTTCTGCCTTATTATCAGAGCCCATGTCATCCTTAGATACAACACTGATTCCGCCTGCTGAATCTCCCTCCATAAGCTTGTTTTCTATATACGCCGTGGTTTTCCTAAGCTGGGATGCCTGCTGCCTATCAGCATCCTCTGCTCGATAGATTCTGGCACCTGAATATACCCAAACCATAAGGATCGCAATCATAACGGTATATAAGATCATCGCAAAAATGGAATTCCACGATATTCTGGTTTTGTTATTATCATATATGTCCATTGATCACTCCTGACCTCGCCACAGTACCTTGATATTTGGTACCAGGTTATTGGAAAAGGCATCATAGCTCACGATATACTTGCTGTGATCTATCACCAGGCCGTAATGCTTTTCGAGATAGCTTAATTCCTGAGGATATACCCCTTCTACCGAATAACATTCCATACAGCTATTTAGAACTGCACTTCGTACCGATGCTTCGTTTTGACTGGCAAGATCATTTCCTATTTTATTTTTTAGAAAAATAGTAAGTATTATTATGGCTACAACAACAGCTAATGCCACTACTATTTTTTTAATATGTCCTGCGTGATCCATATTTTTTCCTATCCTATTGCTCCCAGCATTCCGATGAGCGGAAGCATTATCGATAACAGGGTAACTCCTATAACTATAGTTAAGAACCCTGTAAATACAGGCTCTATCACTTCTATAAATTTCTGAATGGAATCCTCAGCCTCATTTCCAGTTGAATCAGCAAGCTTTGAAAGTACTTCCTCTGTCCCGCCTACACCGGCTCCGGTTATGAGCATTACCGATTTTACACTGTCAAACATAGCCTCATGTGAAAACGCATCCGGCAGATTCTCACCGTTTTCCATTCTGTGCTGAACCAGTTGAAGTTTTATCGCCAATTCCTTGTTTGTCACCATTTTGATCGCACGATACACAGATGTATCTTCATCGAGTCCACTAGCTATAAATGTCTCCAAAAAATCTGCCAGCTGTGACAGAGAGATCTGATACATGATCTTTCTCGTCATAGGAAGTCTCTCTCCTATCTTTAGCAACTTTTCATTGCCGGACTTGGTATTACTCATAATAAAAAATATGATCATAAGTACACAGGCTATCAGCGTTATGTAAAGTCCTACTCGTCCTATTATTACCGCAACGTTTACATACGCATATGAAGAAGCCGCAAGTGATCCGGTCATGGATCTATATACTCGCATAAATACGGGGAGCACCATTTCTGTCATTAGTAAGAGTACGCCGCTCATTAGGAAAAGAAGGACCGATGGATATATAAGTGCTGTCCTAAGCTCCTTTTCCAGATGGTTCTGTCTGCCATAATAATCAGACAAGCTCTTAAGAACCTCTTCCAGACGTCCTGACTCTTCACCTACTGCTATCATATTGACCATATACTCAGGAAACATTTCGGTAGATCTCATCGCTGTGGTAAAATCACTGTGCTGATCTGATAGGCTCTTATAAACATTGCCTAGCGTATCTCTCATGATATCATCCCCTGGATGTGATAAGAGTCTCGCCACTGCATCAGCAGGAGTAATCCCGGCCTTGATCATCATCGCCATATTGCCTGCGAAAAATGAAAGTTCCTCTGATTTAAAATACTGTCTCATATTTTCTCCTATGCCTCCCTAATAGACATATCTAGTGGTGTAATTACCATCGTCTTCCAAAAATCCCACCTCTTCACCGGATGCTGCAAGCGTCATATCAACTCGTTTCCAATCATCACCGGATACCTTGATCTCTCCTACTATCCATCCCTTACCCTTTATGTATATCTTGTTCCATGCATGATACTGAGATTTTGCTCCCATATATCCCGTTATCAGTTGAGTGGGAATGCCCTGTGAACGAAGCATGGCTGCAGCCAGCGATGCATAGTCAAAGCATATTCCCTTTTTAGTGGATAATACCTCATCCGGATATGGCAGATATCCCGATTGAACTGTTTCTGCCTCATCATAATCATACTTAACTGTATCTACTATATAGTCATAAACAGCGGACGCCACCTCCAGATCCGAATCACAATGGGATGCCAGTTCTTTTGCCTTAACTACACAATTCGATGTTGGAGTATAATCTACGAACTGATTCGGTCGGAGGTACGGTTGAAATTCATCTGTTAAATTTACTGTCTGACTGCTTTTCCATAGCTCCGTATACTTGTCATCAACTACATTTTTCATTATTCGAAAAACATAACTGCCATTTCCCATATTTATTGGATACACTGTTTCTTTTCCATCAATAGGCAGGTCATAGTTATATGTCATCTGTCCATTCACTATCTGAAATTTTATTCTCGAATCACTTTTAACAGATGCTACTACATATCCATCACTCAAATGACTCAGGTCCACATTTCCTCCGGTTACCGCTTCTGCACTTTCAGAATTGTAATCTGCCATTTTAATGGTCGGTGCGCTATAAGTACCTGCTTTATTTGTGTTTACAGTATTTTTTTTCTGTGAATTATTGCTATCAGAATTAGTTGTATTGCTTTTATTGGAATCTTTGTCCTTGCTGCATCCTGTTAACAACCCTATTGTAAAAGTAAGAGTAACTGCCAGAATCAGGGACATAAATCTATTCAATTTTTTTCGTCCCAGAGGCATGTGCCTCCTCCTTTCAAAGTGCATTCTTCTGTGTTAATTTTACCTCATTATTGTAGATGATTCCACTTAATTAAAAGACCAGGGCATAACCCTGGCTCTGTTTTTTATCTATATCTCATATACTACTAAAATATTCTCATTAACCTTGCTATCATGTATCTGTTCCATCTTTATCCATTCTCTCATGATTCTCATTGGATACTTCCTTGATACTATATTTGATATTAAGACTTGTATTAGTATTCATTTCATTAAATCGATTGATTATACGGTTTACTATCATCTTGGTGGATTCAAATGAGCAGGCCGCCAGAAGGATTATGTATTGATAATCGCTGTACCTCGAAACCACATCACCTACTCTAAGTGAGACTCTGAATACATTTTCAATTAGCCTCATTCCCTTGTTCATTCTAAACTTTTCCAGATCAGAAGGAGTCTCTGCATAAATTTCGTTATTAAGAGTAAAAAGAGCTACATATTCCGCTTCTCCCAAACGGGATATCTTTCTTGCTTCCAAGCGATATATCTCTCTGAATACCGGATATCCACAGAAAAATACTCCATTTACATTTTCTTCTTCGATTTTATCGCCAACTTCTATTATGGTGTCTGTTTTACTACCATTGGCCATCTTGAGGAGCTTTTCATGCTTTTCTGACAGATCCTTGGAATTTCTGATCCCTAATTCTTCGTATATAATTGAACTGGCATGATCATAGGTCTCCTCTGCCATGGCGCGATTACCAGTAGCCACAAGAGCATCAATCATATTGCAGTATAAGCCCTCATTTAATGGATCAAAGACTACTGCCTTGTTGATCAAGTTGATGATCTTATCATATTTATTCTGAGTGCTGTATAGACTGATAAGCTCGTCCACCACTATCAGATACCTGTTTTTATAATACACAGAAATATTGGTAACCCACAGCATGTCAGATATCTTGGGTACAAATGCACCCTTATATATATCTACAACTTTTTCACACCAAATAATCCTATCATCAGGAAAAAGTGTCTGATCAAGAGCCATCGCATAGCATCTGTCAAACTCCTCCGTATCCAAATGGACAGGAACGTCCTGATTCCATATATAACCGCCTATTGCACCGCTCAGTATCATGGAATCATCATTAAAATTTTTCTTCAGGAAATTTCTAACTCTGTAAGTCAGGTTTTTTAATGTACCTGCAGGATTATCCGCTTCACCATAAAACCATAGATTCTCAATTAACTCATCCTTGGTATTGATATGGTCTCTGTGGATCAAAATATAAACCAGAAATCTGGTCATAACACCAGATCTAATATCCTCTTCTGTGCTTATTTTACCATCTGCTCCAATTAGCTTAAACTCCCCAAAAGTCTCAATCTCGATTGGATTTTTCCCCATTGTAACCTTTCCCATCACAACGAAAATCTTTAGAAAATCAAGCAAAAATAAAAGCACTAACGTATAAATAGTATCTACACACAATCAATATAGTATTATTTTTTTATAAAATCAAGTATTCTTATGGGTCTCAACGCACACTCCGTGTACTACAAATCTATGCACATGATCTGAAGTACATGTAGACAATGTTACTATCATGTATTCGCTTGTCATATCAATGGGGCTTGTTATATCTGAATTTTTAATTATTTTATCAATAAACTCTTGATAATCTTTTCCAGGCTGGAATCCTGTAGTAAATATAAAGCTGTTCGGCTGAACTGACTGATATGCAAATATCTTGTATCTGAAACTTCTATCCGGTGTATAGATAGCAAAGTACTGATGGATATTGTAGTAACTTTCATCACTGAATTTTTTTAACGATCCAAACATGGCGTTGTTCCGCATATTATGACCATACACTATATTATGATAGTCCATAAAATCAGGACTGTTAGTTGTCTCTAGGAATATACATCCCGAAATAGAATGATGTCCATATATATTGGTCCTAAGATATGTATCATTATTTTTCCCTTGCAAAACAGGATATGATAACTCATCAACTCCATCCATGGTTATCCATCCTACCACATCCGGATTGGTCTCTTTTAATCCTTTAAAGTCTATGTCAATATCATCATACCACTGTATCTTGGGGGCTTTTTCAGAATCAGTATTATCTATTTCTCTGGCTTTGGTATACTCTTCTCTAAGCGCAGAATTATCCTTTTTAGCACTGCGAATCTCCCACAGATAATAGCTCACAATAATTATGCCTGAAGCTACCAAAATAATACCTATAATGCCTATAAGAAGTGAAATTGATAATTTTCTCTTCATTTTTCCCCTTATCAATTTAGTGTCCCTGATACCACCGGATACAGATATAATCGACATAAGACAATAGCAAGCAGGTAACTTGCCCGCTTGCTATCATCTTACTTCATATTATCAAATAATGCCACCAAATCCATATCTCCCTGGAAACTCCCTACCAGATCGTGATCGATGTTCAGAACCACTCCCTGCCAGCTGGAATCTCTCCTGGAATCTACTCTGATGTCGTATGTCCCTATCTTTCCCTTAAAGCGTCTCACTTGCCTGCTATTAAGTACCGGCTCCGGAATCCCTTTATATAAATTTTCTATTTTCTGAATCCCGAAGGTTCTTCTCATCTGAAATGCTTGTGGATAACCGATCCTGTCAAAAAGCTCATCCATCTTAAGTAACACATCCCATGTGCCATAAAACGGAATTGGTTCTCTTTTCACCGGACTATGAATCTCGCCATAGACATCGCCATCTACTCCATCTATACAAAGCCTAAAGGAATTAACAGGATACCTGTTATCATAACTTTTCATTTCTGTCATTCCTGCCTTTCCTTCTCATTGCAACAACCATTGATACAGCTACAAGAACCAATATTGCTATTATCGCACTGATAGCAAAAACTGTGGTATTGCTCATAATGCTTTTGTCTGCAAGTGGTGTCTTCTCATCCTTGATCTTCTCAGTATCCGTGGACGATTTGTTATCATCCTCAGTTACAGAAGCATCGTTGCCATTATTGGCGAGAGGCGTTTCGGCATCGGGAACAACCACCTCATCATTACCTGCTGCATTGGCATTTGTTGTCTGTGTTGCAGCCCCTGCTGTTCTGGTTGCAGCTCCTGCTGTTTGAACTACTCTATTGACAACATTATTATAAACTGTATCTCCCTGTGTATATATAACCTCTGTTTCATATACAGTACGCTCATCTATTGAATACTTGAATCTTATCTCTGCAGTAGATCCGCTTTTTAATGTAACTGTAGATGCATCTGCTACTATATGATATCCCTTGATAGTAAGTGGAGATCTGGTTATTTTTTCTCCATCCTCTCCGATCCCGTATACTGGAGCAGCGACATCGGCTCCAGTATCTCCTCGCACATACTCTATAACATACTTGGCAGGATCAACTATACGGGAATATGTCAGGATAACATCCTTATTACTTTCTATTTTTTCATCAACAGATATTGTATCTGTGTTTAGGACTTCATTTTCAGTAGCCTTGACTAATCTAAGAACCTTATAATAACCACCCTTGGCTTTTTCTGTTTTAAGAACAGCCTGATTGCTCAAGAAATCATTAAGTGCATCATCTGTTCCAAATATACCCGGGTAAGTATCTTTGATGGTCATACCTCTTTCGATCTCCAGCTTGATATAATTCCTAGAAACCTTGGCTCCCGGAATCATAGCAGATACTACCGATGTATCGAACTTACCGGCATTACCGGAGCGAAAAGCTACAGTATATGTCTTGCCCTGAGCCTCTACTGTTGCAGGGATCATAATCAGAACCAAAATAAATGCCAGGAGTGTACCTGCAAATAAATGCATTAACTTCTTCATTCTTTTTCTCCTGCCTTTCTAATCTTAGTCTTATTATTCTTATTATTTTTTGCTCCTATCGCTACCAGCATTACTCCAAGTACCAGTATCCCAATTCCTGCCCATATTACATTGCTGTCACTTGTCTGTACCGGAACTATCTCATCTGTGGCTCCCTGTACTACAACCGGTGGAAGCTTCTGTTGAACAGGGGTCTTCACCGTTATGATCTTGCCTGAGTCATCTACATAGCTAGCCATGAACTTAAAATCCATAATACCTTTTGTGGACTGATATGAATTGTTGGTGCCCTCTCCCTCGAGTGTTAATTTGAGATAGACCCTTGTGCTATTTCCCTTTTCAACACGAGAGATCATCGTATAATCTTTCAACTCATCTATCTCTTTTAGTCCCTTATTGTCTGTGGATCCTGCTCCTCCGGTAATATTTTCCATAAGGGAAACTTCCTTACCGTTTTGATCTCTGTATGAAAGGTCGTATTCATACGCTCCGCCACTGGCCTTGGAGTCATCCTCCAGTGCCTTGATCGTCTCCTGGGAGATCAGAAAATCAGTGGCATGACTGCTGTCATTTTTTAATTCTATGATAGCTGTTCTTTCCTCACCCGGAGCTATTCCATTAAATGCATCTGACAGACCGTCTGCCTTATCATAGGTCAGTTCCTCTTTGGATGTGTATGATACGGTTAGATCTGCAGGATCTGCTGCCATAGCTGTCATTCCACAGTTTAAGGTTAAACATAAGGCCGCAGCGAGAAGCCATGCTTTTCTCTTCATAATACTCTCCTCTTAAACTTACCATCTGTATACGAAAACCATAGCCAGTCACAAATTACCAATCTTCACTGACTGCAGTAATAATTCCATCTTTATCAAAGGTAGGCATAACACCAAATGCTGATGCAATTGCATCCTTGCCACCAAACTCCTGAACTGATCTGACCTCAAACCTGACATCATAAGATGAATCGGCGTAATCATTGTTCAGCTTATCGCTAAAAGAAGTGCCATCTATAAATGGTGATGTGATCTCACCCACAGACAATGGCCTGGTATAATAGAGAACTATTTGCTCATCGTCAATGTGGCCTACCAGCCAGCCATTTAGGGCGTCTCCATCTTTGATATTGTTCCATGCCATCTTTTTATTATCCACAGTAACAAAGGCCGCATCCTCCACTATTTCTGTCTTGGATGTGTCCACATACTGTCCCTTGGGATCAACCCAGCCCTTATATATTACTGCCTTGACATAGGAACTATAGTCACCTTCGGTCCCGATATTTCTAACACAACGTGAAATACCATAATCGCCACCAGGAATGACTGTCAGGCCCTTTTTCTGATCAAATACATTATCGGTGCCCTTGACATCAATGACATCTGATAGTTTATTGACGGAGATATTGGCTGATGCTACTTTTGAAGTCTCTGCATTATTAGCAGCCATCGTTCCGCCGATAAGTGCTACAGATATGATTATTGCTCCAACACCTGCATATACTACACTACGCTTCACGGCTATCTCCTCCATCTTTTTCATCTTCAGAGGATACCGCAGAGTCCATGAGCCTTAACAGCTCAAGGGCACTGCGAAAATTCTCCTTTTTATCTCCTTCCACCCATGAAAGCGTTCCCTGCCATGAATGGTTCTCAGTTCTCATAATGGAAACAACAAAATTATGCTTCCAATTATTCTGCTGTTTCATCATATTGATACAACTCTCTGATAAATCAGATTTTAACTTGTTACATTAAATAGTTAATTAGATCGTTGGTTCCTTTGTTCACTGATAGGATCACACATTACGGAGTTGCTGGTACATAACTCTCGACTGTAATAGAACCCCATGTGCCATCGGCTTCAGGTGTGAAGTTATCTGCCTGAATTGCTTCTGCAGAAATATCGATCTCAAATCCTTGATCTGCTGCCTCATTGCCCCATGCTGTAGGGATCGTGAACGTGCCACCTGCAAAAATAGAGGTAGCCTTAGACTCATCAACATCAAGTGTTGTTATATCATCTGCTGTCAGAATAGGTGAATAATAGTAATAACCATCAACAGGATTGTATGACCAACCCGGGCCAAGATTTGCTCTTACATTGGTCTGAAGCTGAGCTATATCAGCAATATAATCTGGCGCTTCAATATTATTTGTGACAATTTTTTCACCTACTTTGAAGTTAACCTTAGCTCGTATATAACAATCAGCTGAGTCATCAGTCTTGTTAATGATAACATCCTTGGACACTCTATCTCCCGGCATAACCGCATTATAGACATAACCGGTTTTGTCATCGTTTTCAGCCCCCACTACTATACTCTGATCCGGGATGGGATGGCTCGTCTCATTAATTTCGATATTTACATGTCCAAATGTTACAATGTTACTCTTCTCATCTGTCTTATCTGTAAAATAAGCCAGTGTAGCTCCGATCCCTACAACTCCTACAAGGGAAACTGCAGCAGCTGTAGCTATTAAGCTCTTTTTTTTCATAATGAAATCCCTTCGAAAATATTTATAAGCTACCTAGCCCGACCATTAACAGTATTTATTATGGTGTAGGCTTCTCGAATACAACCTCATTTGCAATATATGCAGCCATTGGTGTGGCATAAGCCGATGCCTGAATAGCAAATGCATCAATATCAATACTGTTAATTACTGTATCATTATCCATATCCTCGAACGTAACACTAGTAAATATCTTAGAATCATTCATTGATACATTAGATACATATTTTCCAAGCTGGGAATTGTGATAGAGGATTACGCTTCCAGCTGGTAAATTGATATCGGTTATAACTGTCCATTTAGCCGTATTGTAATTAATTGAAGCAACCTGCTTCGGATCATATTTGACCTCAGCAAATACCCACGCCATCTCCGAATCATCTGCCATATGAATCGTAGGATCCTTAACTACTGTCTCTCCCGGAAGAATATCTGCATATTCCTGTGTTAATCTACGATCGGTCGTATTAAGCTGATACACTCCACTATCATCACGGGTAGCTAGGCTCTCGTCAAGTCCATTATCCAAATCAAAATGAACTGATCCAATTGTAAATGTATTCTTTACTTCATTTGTGTTTGCTGTAAGGTATGCGAATGTACCACCGACTCCTACTACTCCTACAAGTGCACATGCTGCAAGTGTTGTTACCAATTTTTTGTTCATCATTTTAAAACTCTCCTTTTCATACTTGTTTTTTCTTCCTTGCCCCTTTTGCAAGTCGCTTTTAAATCTATAAATCAAAGATATCACCCTCCGGTCACACCTCGGTCATATAAGATTACTTTGCCTGATCTCAAGTAGTTTTTTTATCGAGTAGTTTTTTCTTATCTGTATTGCCTGTTACTACATCCTCACCATTAGAAAATACATCCGACAGAAAATTCAGTAAGATTATAATGATAAGCAACCCACAGACAACTCCGATCCCTATCGGGGTCCTCCCATATATAGACATATATCCTAGATATGGGATGTTGAACTTGTAGCTCCCGACAATATTGCTATAGGGAACTGCCGCACCATCATCTGCATTATTGGCATCCCCCCTGGTCGTTACTGTCTGCTTCGCTTTATCGACCTTGACTATTCGATGAGTTACCAACGTCTTTTCTGACAGCTTATACGTTACTATCTGCCTAACCTTGTAATCGTTATTGTCCATAGCCTTGTCATACACTAGAGATCCAACCTGAATCTTTGGCACCATGCTTCCGCTCAGTACTGCGTATTCCTGATATCCTAGCATTCTCGGCACAAACAGCACCGCTGCCAACACCACCAGACAAACAATAATTATTGTTGATAATACGTTACAGATTTTTTTACCCATTATTTAGTGTCCTTTTTACTGTTAGTTTCTAATTGGCTTTATAATCCGCCCAATCCTTGTTGGTCTGGATAGACTCCTGAGATACTGTGATATCGAACTCTGAGATCTCAGTCCCTGCCTGAACAGTTCCATCACTACCAACGCCCGTGACCGAATAACCTGTTATAAGTGATGACGTAGCATTTGGATAAGTACTGCTACCTTGAGCTCTGACGATTCCATTGTAATAATAGTAACCATCACTGCCATTGGTCCACTGATTCGGAGCTATTCCAAGATTATATGTAACTGTTACCAGTTCCTCCGGAGTAACTGTTACTCTGGCACGTACCCTGCAATCATTTTTTCCGGTATTGACTACATAGACATCTTTCTGGCCATAGGTGCTAGTGTTTTCCTCTATCTCAGTTCTGATATCTCCCGGTGTGAAGTTATTAATAAC
>JAGOLM010000020.1 GCA_017994075.1 Lachnospiraceae bacterium | reverse complement strand
GCAGGTTCCATTCCGCCATCGAGATAAATTGCGCCTATAAGAGCTTCCATCGCATCTGATTTAATGGACTTTCTCTTTCTTCCGCCTGTCTTTTCTTCACCTGATGATAATCTAATATATCTCTCAATATCTATTTCATCAGAGCAATATGAAAGCGTCGGTTCGCATACAAGACTAGCTCTAAGCTTACTTAGGTCTCCCTCTGTATGATCAGGAAATCTATTGTACAAGAATTCACTGGAAGTTACTTCTAGAACCGCATCTCCCAAAAATTCCAGTCTCTCATTATCGGAATGAGGCTTCATATGATGATTATTTGCAAAAGAGCTATGTGTCATTGCCTGAACCATCAGATCAATATTATTAAACTTATAACCGATTTTATTTTCCAATTGTTCCCAATCAGTCAAAACAATCTCCCTTCGTAGAAAAAGCCCTTTCCAAGGAAAGGGTTTCTCAGAAACGGGTATACCCGTTAAAATCAAACTGACTATTATCAGCCGTTAACCGTGCCCTGTATAAGATCAAGCGCGTCCTTAACAGTTTTAACGTTAGTTGCTTCTTCTGCATCAACCTCAATCTCAAGCTGATCCTGAACATCAAGAAGAATCTGGTACAGGTCTAATGAATCTGCTCCAAGATCCCCTTCAAACGTTGACTCAGGTGTGATCTCATCGGGATCAACTGACAGTACTTCAGCTATACTTTTCTTTAAAACATCAAATTCCATTTTTTCCTCCTGAAAAATAATTATTTATCTAAACCAAGTCTATCGGTAATTGTTTCCTTTATTTGCATTTCTTTAAAATCTATACATTGTAAAATTGATGTACATACTTCTTTTGAAGTTGCACTTCCGTGAGTCTTGACAACAAGACCATTTAATCCAAGCATAGGTGCACCGCCATAAGTCGACACATCAAAGCGTTTTAGCTCGCTTTTTAATGCTTTGATCGAAAGAGCTGCGCCTATCTTTGTTTTAACACTAGATGTAAAAGCCTTTTTCATTATTTTCATAAAAGACTTGGCAACACCCTCATACATCTTGAGTATCACATTGCCAACAAATGCATCGCACACAATAACATCTGCATAGCCAGCAGGTATATCTCTGGCTTCAATGCTACCTATAAAATTAATATCAGTTCTTGCCTTCAACAGCGGGAATGTCTCTTTTACAAGCGAATTGCCTTTTTCTTCCTCTGCACCAATATTAACAATCGCAACCCTTGGGTTATCGATCTTCATAATATCCTTCATATAGACAGAACCCATTACTGCAAATTGAACAAGCCATTCTGGCTTACTATCTACATTGGCACCAGAATCCACTAAAAGTGCAGGTCCCTTTTCAGTAGGAATAAGTGGAGCAAATGGAGATCTCAGAACACCCTTGATCCTTCCAACTCTTAACTGTCCTCCGGCTAAAAGTGCCCCAGAATTACCTGCAGACACAACCGCATCAGCCTCTTTATTCTTGACCGCCTCCAAAGCTCTTACCATTGAAGAATTTTTCTTCCTGGTAATGGCCTTGACCGGGTGCTCAAACGTCTCGATGATTTCAGTAGTTGGTATAATCTCAAGTCTATCCTTGTCATAATTATACTTAGAAAGTTCAGAAACTATTTTATCTTCTGTGCCAAAAAGCAAGACCTTAACTGCATCAGATTTTGAAACAGCATCTACAGCTCCCTTGACGATTTCACCTGGAGCATTGTCTCCACCCATACAATCAAGAGCTACAACCGTTTTCTCTCCCATAAAATAACCTCTTTTCGATTTTTCATTACATCAAAGCATAATACTATATAAGAAAAAATAAGTAAAGAAAAAAAGAACCTCCGCAATATTGCGAAGGCTCTTAAGCGTTTTTGTCATCAATCCTTGGATACGATTTCACGCTTGTTGTAAGAACCACAGTTCTTGCATACTCTGTGAGGCATCATAAGAGCTCCACATTTGCTACAACGTACAAGAGTGGGAGCAGACATCTTCCAGTTAGCTCTTCTCTTGTCTCTTCTTCCCTTGGATGATTTATTCTTAGGGCAAATGGACATAATTTACACCTCCTTAAAATTTTCTAATAAATCACGAAACATTTGACTACGGGGATCCGGAACTTCTCTGTCACAGCCGCAGTCCCGTTCGTTCAGATTCTGACCACATACAGGGCAAATACCCTTGCAGTCATCTCTGCATAAAACCTTTGTTGGCCACGAAAGAAGTATCCACTCACAAAGAAGTTTGTCTACATCAAGCAGATTATTCTCAATGAATGTTATCTCATCGTCATCAGCTTCGAAAATCAATTCTCCGTCGCTGATCCTATACTCTTCATTAACTGAAATATCAATTATATTCTCAACAGGAGATAAACACCTGTCACACGGTATAATGACATTAGCAGTAGCATTAAGAGAAATCCCAAGTCTCCTTCCGCCGTTATTTATGATTGTAACATCAATAACATCCGGCATAATGACTTTAAAGGACGATGCGCCATTGTCAACCTCATCAAAATCCACTGAAGCAGCAATCAAAGATTTCTTATCAATATTCTTCAGTAAATCTTTTAGATCAATAATCACGTTCTTCTCCAATCCACACTTAGTTGATTATACAATATAATTAAGCATTGTCAATAGCAATTCAGGTATATTATCGCAATACATTATTTGTTCCCATCGAGTACATCTACAGTCTGTCTGGCAATAGAAAGTTCCTCATCTGTAGGTATGACATAGAACGGAATCTTAGAGTCAGAAGTTGTTATAAGTGTATCATCTGAAATATGCATAGGCTCATTGGCCTTCTCATCAACCTTAACACCAAGAAAATCAAAATATTCGGTAACAAATTTTCTGATATAACTATTGTTTTCGCCAATACCAGCTGTAAATGCTACTACATCAACTCCATGCATCGCTGTAATATAAGAACCAATGTATTTTGCTACTCTGTAGCAATAAGCTTCAAGTGTAGCCTTGGCCTGCGCATTACCCTCTTGCATTGCCTTGGTAATGTCTCTGAAATCAGATGATATTCCGGACATTCCCAGAACTCCGGATTCTTTGTTGAGGATAGTTATTACCTCATTCAATGATTTATTGTAATGATTTGCAATATACTGAATCACAGACGGATCGATGTCGCCTGAACGAGTTCCCATTATAAGTCCCTCTAGAGGAGATAATCCCATAGAAGTATCAACAGACTTACCATTTTCAACTGCACATATACTTGCACCATTTCCCAAATGACAAACTATGGTACGGCACTTGTCATATGGTTTACCTACAAGTTCAGCAGCTTTTTTCGATACAAAGCTATGGCTTGTACCATGGAATCCATAACGACGAAGTTTATCTTTTTTATAATATTCATTAGGTATTCCATATAAATATGCCTTTTTAGGCATTGTGGCATGGAACGCTGTATCAAAAACTCCAACCATAGGTATTCCAGGCATAACCTTCTGGCAAGCTCTTATTCCGATAATATTGGCAGGATTATGAAGTGGTGCCAAATCATTGCACTCCTCAACTGCCTTTATCACATCCTCTGTAATAAGAATAGCCTTGTTAAATGCTTCCCCACCATGTACGATTCTATGGCCAACAGCATCAATATCAGAAAGGCTCTTTAATACACCTGTTTTCACATTGACAAGAGAGTCAAGAACAAACTTAACAGCTTCAGTATGAGTCGGCATATCATAATTGTATACTTCCTCTTCTCCGCCTGCAGGTCTGTATTTTAAAACTCCGCCAGCACCGATTCTCTCACATATTCCCTTAGCCAGAACCTTTTCTGTATCAGAGTTAATAACCTGGTATTTAAGTGATGAACTACCACAGTTGATAACTAAAATGTCCATTTTAATATCCTCTTTTCGTGTTTTTTTCTCAAACATTTGTTATTATACTAGATAATACTATAGTTTACAAAGTCTAAAAACGAAAACATTAATTGGAGATAAAAATGATCATTTCCTTCGTGATATCAGAGTTTAACCCTTTCCACAATGGGCATCTTAAGCCACTTGCCTTTTCAAAAGAAAATTTAAAGGCTGATTATTGTGTTGCCATTATGAGTGGAAACTATGTTCAGCGTGGCGAGCCTGCTTTATTTTCAAAATACGCCAGGACAACTGCTGCACTGTCAGCTGGGTATGACATGGTTATCGAACTTCCATTCTATGGCTGTATCTCTACTTCTCAGATTTTTTCTGAAGTTGCAATTAAAACAATAAAGAAAACTGGAGTTGCAACTCATTTCGTATTTGGGGCTGAAAACAATGATATAAATTTGTTCAAAAAAATAGCATCATATATATATACTGAGCCTTCAAATTATATTGAGCTTTTAAAAGAAAATCAAAGTCAGGGAATGACATTTCCCAAGGCAAGAAGTGAAGTCTTGTCTGCACTTTTGAAGGATGATAAAGACTTTATGGGAATCACCGATTTTCTAAGTAGTCCAAATAATATTTTGGGCCTCGATTATTGTATCGCTACCATAAAAAATGAAGCAGACATTATTCCCGTTCCAACAAAAAGAGAAGGCGGTGATTATCACGAATCATCCGTCCTCTCTTATTCAGCAGAAAGTATCAGAAAATATATAAAGGAAAATATAAATCATCCATTTTCAAGAGATTTTTCTGATCTTGAAAATGTTATGCCTTATTCTGTAGCTCAGATTATCATAAATGAACTTCAAGAAAACAGATTTCTGACATGGGATGACTTTAGTACTTTACTACTAACAAATATTCTCACATTACAAAATTCCTCTAATAGTTCTGACCTAATAAATAGAATCAAAAATCTTGCATCCAGTTATAATAGTCCCATTGATTTTATTGAAAAGGTCAAAACTAAAAATATTACTTACTCAACTGTCTCAAGGGTCCTTTTAAGCATTATGCTTGGTTTTGATAATGATGTAAAAGCTGATATAGGATGTATGAGGCCCGAATACCCTGACTACATTAGAATACTTGGTTTTAAGAAAGAGGCATCTGATCTTCTATCTCTTATGAAAAAGAACGCAACTGTTCCTCTGGTAGTCAACCCTGCTCGTGATTCACTGCTTTTGACCGGCTTTGCCCAAAAGCAGTTTGATTACAGTAATAAAATATCAGAGATCTGGAGGGCATCTGCAATAATAAAAAGCAAAAATGCCATTCCAAATGAATTTCAAACCAAGTATCCGGTCAAGATATAATAAACTCTAGTGATGGAACAATCTAAATCCTGTAAATGCCATTGTCATGTTGTGCTTATCTGCAGTTTCTATAACATTGTCATCTCTAATGGATCCGCCAGGTTCTGCTACATATGACACACCACTTTTATACGCTCTTTCGATATTATCTCCAAACGGAAAAAATGCATCCGAGCCAAGACTTACACCTGAATTTTTATCGAGCCATTTTCTTTTTTCTTCTCTTGTAAATGGATCCGGTTTTTTTGTAAAAACTTTTTCCCATGAGCCATCTATTAACAGATCATCGCTTTCATCTCCAATATATAGGTCAATAGCATTATCCCTGTCAGCTCTTTTTACATCATCTTTAAACGGAAGATAAATCACTTTATCAGATTGACGCAAGAACCAGTTATCAGACTTATTTCCTGCTAATCTCGTACAATGAATTCTAGACTGTTGTCCGGCTCCGATTCCAATTGCCTGACCATTTTTTGCATAGCACACCGAATTTGACTGAGTGTATTTAAGCGTGATCAGCGAAATCAATAAATCGATTTTTGCATTTTCAGGAAGATCCTTATTTTTCGTTACAATTTCTTTCAGGCAAGATTCATCTATTACTCTGTCATTTCTTCCTTGCTCAAATGTAATACCAAATACCTGCTTTTTTTCAATAGGCATAGGTTTGTATAAAGGATCGATTTCAATCACATTGTAATTACCTTTTTTCTTTTCCTGCAGAATCTTCAAAGCTTCCGGTTCATAACCCGGTGCGATTACACCATCTGAAACTTCTCTTTTGATTATTTTCGCTGTCGGAACATCGCATACATCAGATAATGCAATAAAATCTCCAAATGATGACATTCTGTCTGCTCCACGAGCCTTAGCATACGCAGAAGCAAGTGATGAGAATTCCATATCCATGTCAGAAACCCAGTATATCTTCTTTTCAATATCATTTAGAGGAGTACCAACTGCTGCGCCAGCAGGAGAGACATGCTTAAATGATGCTGCAGCTGGAAGTCCTGACGCTAATTTTAGCTCGCTAACAAGCTGCCATCCGTTTAATGCATCGAGGAAATTAATATACCCTGGCTTTCCATTTAAGACCTTAACAGGGAGTTCACCATCCTCAACAAATATTCTTGAAGGCTTTTGATTGGGATTGCATCCATATTTTAATTCGATCTGATTCATTTTTTCTCCATAATTATATAAAAAATATTATTATCAACTAATTTTTATTTACTATCCTGACTTTCTTCTTCCCTGTTTCAATATCCATATACAGAACATATAGCGAAATCTTATTCTCGTTATTAAGGCTAGACCATATCTCATCGGTAAATTCATCAATTGTACCATTTAACTCTATCTTTTCAGGCTCGCCTGAAAAAGAGACAAGTGGATTTCCATCAGAAATATAAGTATGAATAAATCTTCCCTCGCCTTTTAATGGTTTATCATAAGAAAAAACATATCTATTTACACATCCAGGATTGCCTTCGCAGCTTTTAATGATGGAAAGCTGCATAGAAAAGTTCTCACCAGTATTATCAAGCAGTGCAGAAATTCTAGGCGTATAATTTGGCTCATCCGGTTCGAATGTTCTCGTTCTAAGTGATTGTTCAAATGTAAGTCCGTTTTTTAGACCATCATAAATAGTATCCGTCTGATTGCCATTTGTGACAATGGTATATGCGCCGAGAGTACGAACAGGAGAATAAATAATAAGGCTTGGATCCGTCAGTTTAGAGGGTTCAAAAGCCTTAGTCTTAATTCCATCTTCAGTTTTTTCGAAAACACGATTTCTGCTATTCTCACTTCTTCCCATGATAAAATAAGCTGCTACTGCACTTCTTCCATCCATTGATAACCCAGTTATAATACCTCTTCCAGGATATGAATTGTTGCAGAGTAAATCCTTTGCGGATAATAATGACATTTCTTTTCTCCTTCGATTTGTAATCAGTTCAACAAACGTTGATTATTATATCATTAAAAGTGCAACTTGGCATTGATTTTTTTAATATAATTATTTATGTGTGGTAGCAAAATAAATTTATCTGAAATCTAGCCAATTACTTAAAAAGATCCCATGCATCTCTGCATGGGATCCTTCGTATTTTATATTATACATATGATGAAAAAATATCGCCGAAATTCGTAGCAGAATACTTACCATTACTGTCATATCCTGTAGTTCCTGTAATCCTTCCTGAGATAGATTCGGCCTGATTAGAAATCGTTGAACCATAACTTCCACTTCCCTGAAAGAGAGATTGAACATCAGACATATTGCTTTTTTTAAACAAATCTTTATTAACAGAAAGTTTCGAATCAGAGCCTACAGTAATTCCAATTTTATCAAATGTCTTAGAGTTTATTCTGGTTGCATTAAGCATATTTGATACATTGGTATCATTGCTAGAAGAATCCAATTTGTCCGTTGAGCTTATCAAGTTGTTATAAGAATTAACGAAATCGCTTACAGCACTAAATATTTTGTCTGTATTATAATCATATGAATTATCACTGACTGAATAAGACTTCGTAAACAATGAAGACGATCCTGTTTTTTCTAATTTATCAACAGAATTCTCAAGTGACTTGGCATCAGAAACTACTTGGTTTTCTTGTTTTGTATTCTGAGTAGTGGCATCTTTGGCAAGCTGATTGATTTTATCCTGTGAAGAAGTCTTCTTGGTACTAGAACTGTCTTCTTTGTCATAATACGCCTTAACAAGCTTACCATAAGAACCATTTTTTATACTGGAGTAATCGTTGGTAAGCGATGCAAGATTATTTACGCCAGACGTACTAAAACCCGCGAATAATGTCTGAATAGACGAGGATGTCCAATTATTCCAACTATTATTACTTATATTGATACCTGACATGATCCGCTCCTTCCTTGGCATAATCACCAGTCAATCATTTGGCTTCGGTTAGTAAAAGCAGAATTTTAATTCCATTTAGTAAGATTATTGTATCACCTTTTGTCTAAAAAGTCATCAAATATCATCGATTTGCCAGTCAATTCCCTTTTCACCATGTTCTTCCAAAAAAAAATTGGCCTGGCTGAAATGTTTACATCCAAAAAACCCGTGATATGCAGAAAGCGGACTCGGATGTGGAGCTTCAAGAATAAGATGATTTGGATTATTACCTAATAATTTCTTTTTTGCTCTGGCTGAATTACCCCATAGCATAAATACAATAGGTCGGTCACTTTTTCCTAGAGCTTCAATTGCAGCATCCGTAAATTTTTCCCATCCCATTCCCTGATGTGAATTAGGATTAAGCGCTCTTACCGTCAGAACAGCATTAAGCATAAATACACCCTGTTCAGCCCATTTCACAAGGTAACCATTATTGGGAATTTTAAGTCCGAGATCAGTATTCAGCTCTTTATAGATATTTACAAGGGATGGCGGTGTCTTAACTCCAGGCTTTACTGAAAAGCAAAGCCCATGGGCCTGTCCTATATGAAAATAAGGGTCTTGTCCTATAATTACGACCTTAACTTTAGAATAAGGTGTCAAATGAAAAGCATTAAAAATCTCTTCAGATGGGGGAAAAACCTCATAATTATGGTATTCTTCCTTAACTTTTTCAAATAGATCCTTGTAATACGGTTTCTTAAATTCAGGTTTTATTACATCTAACCAGTCATTCTCTATCGCGGCCATTTTTATCCTTCTTGTTCATATATGATTTTATCGTAAGCTTTTATATCAGCCTTTTATTTTCTGATGATTCATTATAGAAGTCTGATCTTTAGCATCTTATCGGAAGATCTTTATCTGATAGATACTTCTTTAAATCATTAATCTGTAAGGTTCCATAATGAAAAAGAGACGCTGCAAGAGCTGCATCAGCATGTCCCTTAGTCAGAACTTCAAAAAAATCTTCAGATTTGCCAGCTCCACCAGAAGCAATAACTGGGATTGAAACAGCATCCGAGATCATCCTGGTCAATTCTATGTCAAATCCCTCTTTTGTACCATCTCGATCCATACTGGTGAGAAGTATCTCTCCTGCTCCGAGACTTTCAACCTTTTTTGCCCATTCAAGTGCATCGATTTCTAGCTCTATTGTTCCACCAGCTTTGCTGAGATGATAGCCTGCTTTATTAATATTTTTTTTTGCATCAATGGCCACAACTATGCATTGACTTCCGAAAATATCAGCCCCTTTTCGGATCAGATCAGGATTTTCAATTGCTGATGTATTGAGAGAAACTTTATCTGCTCCGGCTCTAAGTACATCTCTAATATCTTCAATGCTTTTTATACCGCCACCAACAGTAAATGGAATAAATACATTTTTTGAAACATTTCGTACCATGTCGACAACTGTTTTTCTCTTATCAAGAGATGCACTGATATCAAGAAATACCAATTCGTCGGCTCCAACCTCTGCATATGCCTTCCCGGTTTCTACCGGATCACCAGCATCTCTAAGTTCCTTAAAATTAATTCCCTTAACAACTCTGTTGTCCTTTACATCAAGGCACGGAATGATTCTTTTAGTAAGCATACCTATATCTCCATAAAATTCTTCAATATGTACATACCTGTATCTCCGCTTTTCTCGGGATGAAACTGACATGCGAAGAAATTATTCTTTTCAATAGACACATCCATGTCTACTCCATAATTGTTAACAGCTGTAACCGTTGTTTTATCTGTAGCATCCAGATAATAAGAATGAACAAAGTAAAGATAAGGTTCTTTAGGTATACCGGCAAATAATCTTCCTTCATTTTTTAAAATGCAATTATCCCACCCCATGTGTGGAATCTTGATACCGGAATGAGATGGAATTTTCTTAATTACACCATTTAACACCGACAATCCAACAGCATCGGGGCTTTCTTCACTTTTTTCATATAAAAGCTGAAGTCCAAGACATATTCCCAAAAAAGGTATTTCATCATTCAATGCTTTTTCTATGATAGGTTTGATATTGGACCTGTTTAAGCTATCCATTGCTGCGCCAAAAGAACCAACTCCCGGAAGCACCAGGTGATCACATCGAAGAAGTTCGTTGATATCTCCAGATAAAACGCACTCTGTTCCTAGCCTGTCAAAAGCATTTGTTACACTTTGAATGTTTCCCGCACCATAGTCGATAATTCCAATTTTCATAATTAATCTTTCTAAATTACGGGTGTCTATATAGACACCCGCTTTTTATAATAGTTTTATGTTGAAATAAATTTATTTCTTTTTTAGCATTCCAAGAGATTTGAGAATATCATTCAAGGCCTTTGTATATTTCTTTCTTGTACTCATCTTATAAATATCATTAGCTTGATCTGGAGTAACATTAAACTGGTCAATTAAAGCTTGCGTAATAATATCTAACTTTGACTGATATATATCGGTAATACCCAATTTTTTAATATAAGCGCTGTTTTCCTTAGCCCTTCCGTAAGCCATAATTAATTCATTCAACGCCATATCATACTTTTCTTTTCCAATAAAGCTGTTATACCTATCTATTCTATTAACAATGTCCGCCATTTGTGCTGTCTGCTTATAGAATTTTTCTTGTTCTCCTGAATAAGTTCCACCTGCAAGAACATCATATGCATCCACATAATTATTCATATCAGATTCGCCCTTGGCAAACAGACCATTTGCCTCTTTTGAATCTCTTTGATTAGCAAACATTTTTGTTCCTAGTAAAACAAGTGCTATCACTGATACTGCAAGAAGAACTGTAACCACAAGAACCTTTACCGATATTTTAGGAGAAGTATCCTTTGGCTTTGGTGGTTTAGGTGGTTTTGGAGGTTTAGGTTCTTTTTTAGGTTTTTCTTTTTTGGGCTTTTCTTTTTTAGGCTTATTTTTCTTTTCTTCTTTTTTGGCAGCACTTTTTGCCTTGGATTTTTTGAAGAATCTAAAAATCAGGCCTGTTCCATCATCATCTGGGTCTTCCTCTTCCTCACGTTCCATTTCACTGAGGATCTGATCATTTTCTTCAGAGAATACTTCCGGTTTATCTTCTTTTAAAACAACAGTATCATCGGTAGTTTTATCTTTTTTCTTAAATGCAGATAGAATCTTCTGCAGAAAACCTGGTTTTTTTTCATTGTTCTCTTCTTTGACACCTGTAAAATCAGGATCGCCAGGACCCGGTTCATCCATTACATCAGAAATGTCATCCCCATAATTCTCCTCTGCTTCTGGAAGCGTCTCTCCACTAGAATCAGCATTTAATAGATCAGATATTTCTCCAAGATCGCCACTTCCGTCTCCCTGTAGCAGAGATATCAGATCATCAGCATTGGATCCGTCTTCTGACAAATCCATATTATCTCCGGGTTCATTAAACGAAAATTCATCTTCATCTGTTGGAATGGTTGATGATATAGACTCATAATCAGATGATGGGTCATCAGTTGGTTCTTCCGTTCCATTTTCCTCATAATCCATTTGAAGTGGTCCATCATCAAAATCCTGATCAGTACTATTTTCATAAGTATCTGGCTCGTTATCCTCTAATGATTTATCTGCACCTTCTTTATCTTGAATGTCTTTATCTAAAATTTCTTTATCAGAACCATTTACTGTTTTCTCTGCCTTTGCAATTATTGACTCCAGTGAAAAATCAGAATCATCCGAAATCTCCACATCTGAGTCATCTGAATTTTCAATGTCAGCATTCAAATTTTCAATTTCAGTATCTGAATTTTCAATTTCAGAATCAGTATTATAAAAATCGTCAGAATCTACCTTTGAGTATACTTCCTTTTTATTATCAGGTTCCTCGTCGTCATTATTATATTTATCCGATGCAAATCCTATTTCATGCTCAAAGTCATCGATAAAATCATCAGATTCTTCTTCCAATGATGCTTCAAAATCTTTCAGAAAATCTGCTTCTGAAAGAGCTCTTCTAAGATTATTTCTATCTACTGATTTTGGCTCATAGTCCTTAAGCCCTGTGCGTTCCAGAAAATCATCATCAGGGCTTACCCTTCTTCTCTCCTGGTAACGAGCTTGTCTTTTTTTATCAGCATCACGTTCTTCTTTGGACTTCTGATGTCTGACATCCTGGATTGAATCCAGAAGGTTATCCAAATAGTCTTCCTGATTAGGCAATTTATACCCCTCCAAAAAAGGGAGAGATGCGAGAAAATCACACCACTCCCTTCAAATCTATATATCAGTCTTTCTTAGCTTTTTTTCTTGCTTCTTCATACTGAGCAACAAGACGGTCAACTGCACCGACAAGCTTTCCTATCTCAGGCTTGGTCAACTGCTCGTCTGCGCCAACCGACTCACCCTTTCTTCTGATATCATCATTGATGAGAGATGAGAAAATAATTACAGGAATATTTTTAAGTTCATCATCAGTTTTTATAAGCTTGCAGAGCCTATGTCCGTCCATCTGGGGCATCTCGATATCTGTTATTATCAAGTGAACCTTATCGAGGACATCTCCCTCTTTTTCCATTTGAACCAGCTTGTCCCAAGCTTCCTTACCATTGTAGCTGGTGTTTAAATTAGTATAGCCTGCTTTTCTCAGGCTTTCATCTACCATCTTCATAAGCATCTTGGAGTCTTCAACCAGCATGATAGGTGAAGCACTTCTGTCTTTTGAAATGTAATTGTCCATATCCGACACCTTAAGGGATGTCTCTTTATTGATTCCTGCTACAATCTTTTCAAAATCAAGTATAACTATCAGTCTATCCTCATATTTAATTACTCCGGTTGCTGTTCCGGCACCATCTGAGTTAATTGTTGAGTCAGGTGAAATAATTTCTGCCCATGATACTCTATGAATACCAAGTACAGCATCAACGTGAAAAGCTGTATTCAAATTGTTAAAATTTGTAATAAATAAAAGTCCATTTTTTTGATCAGCATCCTCACATCCAAGACATTTTCTCAAATTGATTACAGAGATGATCGTATCTCTCGGCATAAATATTCCTTCAACAAAAGGATGAGAATTAGGAATAGGCGTAACCTCTTCATAAGGCATAATTTCAAGAACCTTTGCAACGTTGATACCATAATGTATATCCTCGATGGTAAATTCCAGTATTTCAAGCTCGTTAGTTCCTGTCTCAAGCAAGATATTTGTATCCATGTAATTCTCCTCTCGTCAATTAAATACTGACATTTATAGCTTTACCGTCTTTTGTAATTTCCAGTCTCTGATCTGTCAGATTAGCCGCTTTCTCAGAGTTAAATTGGAAAAGTAAAATAAATTCTTGCGATTTACCCGCAGGAACAACACCATTATATGTAGATAACTCATTTAATACCCAGGCTGTTGTAGAACCCTACTGACTCATATTATTCGATGTTTCTGTACCATTTAAAACAAACTTATATGCATATCCCTTTTCAAGGAAATTGATACTGATATCATTTGATGTTGTATTAGTACCTTTTACCTTAACCACCACCAGCGAATTGCCTGATGCAGGCGTAACTGCAGAATAATTATTTACCTTGTATGCATTTACGACCTCTGTCGGTTCCATTTCAAAATTCATTCCATCAATTCCTAATGCATCCTGAATAGAAGACGTAGTTTGGGCTGATGTATCTGTAGTCGTCGTATTGTCTGATGTACTTGTTTTATCAGTTGGGTTTCCTGCATCAGAAGTGCTTGTACTGGATTTATCAGTTGAGCTTGTACCATCAGAAGAGTTCTTTGAATCACTTGAAGATTCAGACGAACTGGTGGAACTTTTAGAATCATCCACGAGTTTTATATTGCCCTGCCCCTGCTTCTTGTTATATTTCGCAACCACAGCCGTGGAATAAGAAACTATCATTTTCTCTTCCTTGTCTGTAAGTGAATACAACTTGTCGCCGCATCCCGTAAATAAGAAACAAGACAGGCCGAGAAGAATCGCTATAATTCTTTTCTTTGATTTCATCCTGTCGTCTCCTTTGCAATAATTGTATAAATATTTATGTTTATCGTATCATTTTTGCACAAGATATTCAACAAGAAACGTCTTATAACACAGTATTATTTACTAAATATACAATAAAAAACGAAAAAATTTAGGATAAAAATCAAGCTTCATCAAAAACGAAATAAAACATGACTCCATTATCATCGTTCTTAACCCCACAATCTTTATGGGAAATATCAGCCAATGCCTTTACTACTGATAATCCAATTCCGCTCCCGCTATACTCACGGCTACGAGCCTTATCAACTTTGTAGAATTTTTCAAAAAGATGTCCCAAACTCTCTTCCGGAATTTTATCTCCTGTATTAAAGACTTTAAATATCACTTCTTTATTGTCATTTTTCTCAAGAGAAATTTCGATTCTCTTTTCTCCCTTGGCATAATGAATAGCATTTGACAGATAATTATTGATGATTTCCTCTGTAAAAAATACATCTCCCCATACGTAGATCTTTTGGCTATCATCAAATACAGCCTTGATGTCTCCTCTGTCTAATAGAATCGAGGAATTATGAATCAGCGCAGAAATAACCGGAACAATGTCAAATCTCTCAAGTTCAATATCATTATACCCAAATTCAAGCTGATTAAGGGATAGTAATTGTTGAACAAGATGATTCATTTTCTTGCTCTCATCAACAATTACGTCGAGATAATACTTCATATCCTCCGGATTCTCTGCGACTCCATCAATCAATCCCTCTGCATATCCCTGTATTAGAGATATAGGGGTCTTAAGTTCATGAGAAACATTAGATAAAAAGTCCTTTCTCATGGAATCTGACTGATCTCTTATCTCAATATCATGTTGAAGCTCAATATTCGCTTTTTTTATGTCCGCAATTGAATTTTTAAGATTTTCCGACATATCATTTAGATTAGAACCTAATGTATCAATTTCATTAGTCTCTTTTCTAGGTGTATATCTGGCATCAAAATCGAGGTTTTTCATCTTTAATGATAGATTAGACAGTTCTGTAATCGGTCGTGTAATCCTTCTGGTAAGAAATGCCGTAAGAAGAAGACTGATTGCAATCGCTATGACTCCAGCTGCTAGCATAAACTGATTTGAAATTTTAGCACTTTCCACGATGCTTTCAAGTGCTGAACGAATAACTACAGTATTTCCATCAGGCAAATTACCCCAAAGAACAATGAAATCCTGTTGAAGATTACTGTCTTCCTGTTTTTCAAGTGTGTATGATGATGTTGATTCATAAATAGTTCTCTCATCATCATTGAAATTATTAAAAACTGAATCCATAAACTGGCGGACCAGATTGACACTTGTATTGCTTTCTGCTGAAGACATAACGACAGAACCATCCGGCGACATTATAACTATAGTCAGATTGCCTGTTACACACATTCTGTCAAAATCAGATATATACGATCTCTTATATAGAGTTCTGTCAACGCATGCAGACTGAAGATTTGAGTATGTCTCCTTAAGTGTAGCTGATTTTTCTCTTGAGTATATCTTCTCAATAAAAACAGCATTTAAAAGAAACATCAAAATGATAATTACAATAATTACTGATGATATCGTAAAAAAAATCTGGCGAAAAAGACTTCCGCTTTTTGATTTAGACGACTTCAAATTTATACCCCATTCCCCAGATAGTCTTGATGTAATTGCCACAATCACCAAGCTTGCTTCTGAGTTTTTTTACATGCGTATCGATCGTTCTGGCATCTCCATAATAGTCATAATTCCACACATTATTTAATATCATATCTCTAGAAAGAGCCATTCCTTGATTCTGTATAAAATATGTCAATAGTTCAAATTCTTTTACCGAAAGAACGATTTCCTTGTCATCCACCCTGGCTACATGCGCCGACACATCCACGCTTATGCCCCCGGCATTTAATACATTATCACTTCCGGAAGAAATTTCTTCTGATCTTCTGATGACCGCTGATACCCTGGCCACAAGTATTTTGGGAGAAAAAGGCTTGGAAATGTACTCATCAACACCCAGTTCGAATCCCTTTAATTCATCTTCCTCAGATGATTTCGCAGTAAGCATAATAACTGGAATATCAGAAGACTTACGTATCTCTCTAAGTACCTGATATCCATCCAAAAAAGGCATCATAATATCAAGAATAATAAGCTTAAGATCAGGAGTATCAAGAAAAATATCCAAAGCCTCTTTACCATTCTCAGCCTCGAAAACTATATATCCTTCCCTTATCAGGAAATCCTTGACCAATTTTCTGATTCTGCTCTCATCGTCAGCAATAAGAATTTTAATACTGTCCATATCAATTACCTCTGTATTCAGTTTTTTGAATTATCGTAAACAATGCCAAGCTTATTTTCCTTTTCTCGCACTGCTTTTTCACGAGTTTTAAGCTCTTCATCCCATTTCGAGTACTTGTCAACTATTTTATCCTCATAATTCATTATTGTAGGAATCTTTGCTGACTTTAATATCAAAAACATAGCAACAATTGCTGCCACACATAACACAGAAAAAAGTATCGCTATTCTGAATCTATTTCTATATTTAGATATGATCTCATCTTTTTTCTTCAATTTAATTTCATTATTTTGTTTTTCTAATTCATGTCTCTTAAGTGTTTTATCTTTTTCAGCATCACTGATTTCTCTTGAAATAGGTATATCCCTGATAAGAGATGCATCTATTGATCCATCGACCAAAAGGCTCTCTCTTAGTTGATGCAAAAAAACTATACCACTTTCTGTTTTAAACAGACTTGAATCCAGCAATTTATCATATATTGCAAGAACATTGTCTGGCGTAGCCGTTAAACATTGCTCTCTCAAATACTCAATTGCCTTTTCTTCTCTTTGGGCGATTACTCCCGCATCAACATCTTGATAGTAAAAGCCATTAATATGAATTCCGCTGTTTTCTTCCATAGCTGCACCTTTTTAATATTTAATAAATATATAAAAATCGGCACGGATCACCGTGCCTAATAATAGTGGACTAGACGGGAATTGAACCCGTGTCCAAAAACCCATCCCCTGTTCTTCTACGAGTGTAGTTCTTTATTTAAGATTCCATCCATATGACGAGAAAGAACACTCTTCATACTTCAGTAGCTTCATAATACGTACATTATCTCAAAGCTTTGAAAATGTCGTTTCCTGCGATTTTTGAGACCCGTATCCGAATGTGCAGGTCCACACGGGCGGATCCGTTGCCCTTAGGCAGCGATTGCTAAATTATTTTCAGCGTTTAAAATTTAATTTTGGAATTTAACGCATCCCATACGACTCGCTTCACCAGCTTCAGAATCCCTGTCGAAACCTTTACTAGCCCAAGCTTTATTATAGAATAACATTTTATTTGGCATTTTTAAAGTGGGTTCACATAATATTCATAATATTACAAAATGCAAATGTTATAATAAAAACATGTTTTAAAAATATCAAAGTGATCATCCTAGATTTCGAACTTTGAAATCTCGTTCTGCCTCTCTTTTCTGATCCTTTGACGCAATATCCCGACGTTTATCATAGAGTTTTTTACCTCTGGCAAGGGCAATTTCTAACTTTACAAGAGATCCTTTTATGTAGACCTCTACCGGGACAATCGTATATCCTTGTTCCTTAACCTTGTCCATAAGTTTGGCTATTTCCTGCTTATGTATAAGGAGTTTTCTGGTCCTAAGAGGATCTCTATTAAAAATATTACCCTTTTCATAAGGTGAAATATGCATCTGATAGATATATACCTCACCTTTTTCTATTTGGACATAAGCTTCTTTTATACTGCATTTTCCGGTTCTGAGTGACTTTACCTCAGTCCCCTTCAGTTCGATTCCAGCCTCAAAATATTCTTCTAGAAAATACTCATGTCGGGCTTTTTTATTATTTGCAAGTAATTTTCTGTCCTTATCAAGCATATCATCTCTCCGCCAAAACAAAATCTATCAGCCTTGTCTCTTTATCGGCATTGTCTACAATTATCTTAATTGTCTGACCCATTTTATATACATGTCTAGTGCGTTCGCCGATAAGCTCCATTGAATCTTCCATATAGGTATAGTAATCATCTCTCAAAGTTGAGATATGAACTAATCCCTCTACTGTATTAGAAAGTGTAACATATAAACCAAAAGCTGTCACTCCTGATATCACTCCATCAAAAGTCTCTCCCTTATGGGACATCATATACTCAGCTTTCTTCATCTTGTCAGTCTCACGCTCTGCTTCGTCTGATCTTCTCTCATACTGACTTGTTATGTTGGCAATCTCCGGAAGAATTGACTTGTAATGTAAAACTCTCTTTTTGTTTAACTGACCTCTCAAGTTCTCTTTGATTATTCTATGAATCTGTAGATCCGGATATCTCCTGATAGGTGAAGTAAAATGGCAATAATGCTTTTCTGCAAGTCCAAAATGCCCTTCACAATCAACTGTATATTTTGCCTGCTGCATTGCTCTTAGAACAAATTGATTTATAACAGGCTCTTCAGGGAGACCATGAATCTTCTTTAGCATCTTTTGAATGTCTTTGGGATCCGTTTCACCCTTTTTATATCTAAATGTAACACCTGTCTTGGCCATAAATGTAGATAGATTAACCAATTTATCAGGATCAGGATCTCCATGACTTCTGTATAAAAATGGTAGTTCAGCCTCAGCATATTCTTTTGCAACAGTAACATTGGCTGTGATCATGAAGTCCTCAATAATAAGTGATGCTTCATCCCGTTCTCTTTGAACAATATCTTTAGTTCTTCCAGCTTCATCGAGAATGATCTTGGCCTCAGGAAAATCAAAGTCAATACAACCATGCCTTTCCCTTCTCTGTCTAATAATGTGAGAAAGCTCCGCCATTGTCTGAAACATAACTATAAAATGGCTATATTCCCTGAGGGTATCTGGATCATCACCTTTAATCACAGAGCTTACTGCATCATATGTCATTCTTCTGTCAATATTGACCAGAGACTCACATATTAGATGTTCTTTTACCCTACCTTTTTTATCAATTCTCATTAAACAGCTAAGTGCAAGTCTGTCTTCGCCTTCATTAAGGGAGCAGATACCATTTGAAAGGCTCTTCGGAAGCATAGGTATTACTCTGTCGCAAAGATACACCGATGTGCAGCGTTCTTTAGCATCCTGATCTAAGAATCCATCCTCTTTTACATACTCTGATACATCAGCTATATGTACGCCTAGCAGATAGTCATCTCCATCGATACCTATAGATACTGCATCATCCAAGTCCTTAGATTCTGCTCCATCGATTGTTACCATAGGAACATCCCTTAGGTCTACTCTCTTCGAATGGTTATCGAACTTTACAGGGGCATTAACCTTCTCTGCCTCATTCAAAGCTTCAATTTTAAACTCAGATGGAATATTAAGGGCTCTGACTATTGAAATTACATCAATTCCAGGATCATCTTTACCTCCCAATATTTCTGTTATTCTTCCCTCTGGTTTTCTATCCGCTGTACCATAATGAATATATGTACATACGACTTTCTGCCCATTTGAAGCCCCAAGATCCTGGCTTTTGGGAATGAAAATATCTCTCAATATCTTCTTGTCATCCGGAATTACAAACCCATATCTCGAAGACTTTTCATATCTTCCGACTACCTCTGTAGTTCCTCTTTCAACAATATTAATTATCTTTGCTTCTCTTCGCTTTCCCTCAGTAATGGGAAGAAGTACGATCTCGACAGTATCATGATTCATTGCGCTATTAACATGATCTTCAGAAATAAAGAAGTCTGTATCAAATCCTTCTGCAGTCACAAATCCAAAACCCTTAGGGTGAGCAGAAAATGTTCCAGTTATGGTTTCTACCTTAACCGGTGAATACTTTCCATCCTCATCATGTGATATCTCACCATTTCGAACCAAAATGTCAAGAATATCCTGAAGTTCAGATCTATCTTTCTTCGAAACTTTAAGAATATCTGCTATTTGTTTTAATTTCATCGGTACATATGCTTTATCAAAAATAAAGTTTTTTACCTTTCCTTTTTTATTAGGATCGGTATTGTCCTGAAACCTCTTGTCCACTCTTTTAATAGGGCGTTTATTGGATGTTTTGGCTGTTTTGGCTGTCAATTTTTCCTTAAGAGCTTCTCTTTTGTCTGTTGTTGTTTTAAATGTTCTATTTTGTAATCTTTTCAAACTATATCCTCTCATTGATATAAAAACTGTTTTGATATAAAAACTAATTTCAAGAAAAAAGACCATCGCCTAAGCGATGGCCCCTTATTAATGCTTTGATTAAAAGCTTCCGATGTTCAGCACGGTGGCAAATATGAAGTAAAGAACAACAAGCGCGCTTGTCACCTTAACCATCATGCCTTCCTTGGAACGTCCTTTGTTCTTAGTCCAATATGTATCAGTAACCTGACCACTAAGTGAACCGAGGCCTGCATCCTTACCCTGCTGCATCAAAATGATGACTGAAATAAGAACACTAACTATTATAAATAAAATTGTTATAACTATTTTTAAAGTACTCAACGCCTGCATCCTCCAAAAAGTATTTCGAGTTTTATTTTTTACACTCTGAATAAAATACCATAAAATTCACTTAATTTCAACTTAATTTTATAACAGACATACAATTAATCAATTAATATGATATTCCTTGAGCCAGCATAGCATCCTTGACTTTTTCGAATCCTGCAATATTGGCGCCATCAGCAAGATTACCCTTGGAACCATATTTATCAGCAGCATCGTAGCAATCATGAAAGATATCTACCATTATTTTTTCGAGCATTTTATCAACTTCATCAAATGTCCAGTGAAGTCTCTCGGAATTCTGTGACATCTCCAACGCAGATGTTGCAACACCACCAGCATTGGCTGCCTTAGCAGGTCCAAAAAGTACACCGGCATTCTGGAATACCGTAATTGCCTCTGGTGTTGAAGGCATATTAGCTCCCTCAGCAACAACAAATGTACCATTTGCTACAAGCTTTTTGGCTGATGCTTCATCGATTTCATTCTGCGTAGCACAAGGAAGTGCAATATCACACTTTACTTCCCAAATCTTTGTGCTTCCCTCTGTATATTTTCCCGAAGGAACTCTATCAGCATAATCCTTGATTCTTCCTCTTTCGACCTGTTTTATCTGCTTAACAACATCAAGGTCGATTCCCTTTTCATCATAAACATAACCTTTTGAATCGGAAAGTGCTACAACCTTAGCTCCAAGCTGAGTTGCCTTTTCACAAGCGTATGTAGCAACATTACCGGAGCCTGAGATAACAACTGTCTTACCTTTGAACGAATCATTTTTCATAACTATTAACATCTCTTCGGTAAAGTAGCAGAGACCATATCCTGTAGCCTCTGTTCTGGCAAGAGATCCGCCATAGGAAAGACCTTTTCCTGTCAGGACACCTGTGAACTCATTTCTGAGACGCTTATACTGCCCATATAGATAACCTATCTCTCGACCGCCAACACCTATATCGCCGGCTGGAACATCTGTATCTGCTCCTATATGCTTACTAAGTTCTGTCATAAAGCTCTGGCAGAAACGCATAACTTCTCTGTCTGATTTACCCTTGGGATCAAAATCAGATCCGCCTTTTCCTCCGCCAATAGGAAGACTCGTAAGACTGTTTTTAAATATCTGCTCAAATCCAAGAAATTTGACAATAGAAAGGTTAACAGAAGGATGGAAACGAAGACCTCCCTTGTATGGTCCTATTGCCGAATTAAACTGAACTCTGAATCCATGATTGACCTGAACCATATTATTATCATCTACCCAAGGTACTCTAAACATAATTACACGCTCAGGTTCTACGAGTCTGCCGATAATATTTTCTTCTTCTATTCTCTTATCTTTTTCAACAACGGGCTCAAGTGATTTAAGCACCTCGATGACAGCTTCAAGGAACTCACTCTGCTCAGAATAATAATTCTGAAGTCCATCATATATTTTCTTTAGATACTCATTTTTTAGCACTACGTCTGACATACAGTACCTCCTGCATTTATGAATTTTCTTCCACAATAAATTTCATTAACAAAATTACTTTAAAATCATACTATTTCTTCCATTATTGTGCAATAATTTTCATCTATTATTTTATTTATTTTCAACAATGCTATCAAACAGTGATAATTGCCTCTTCTCCAAGCAAATCTTTATTGTCTAAAAGAACAGGATTAACAACATCTCTTAGATATACTTCCACCTGTCTAGGTGCACGACCAACATAAAGCGCCGGATCCATACTCTTTTCCAGCTCTTCCATTGTCATATTAAATGCAGGATCTTCAGCTATAAGATTCAGAAGATTATTTTCTTCTCCCTTTTCTTTGACATTAGCACCAGCCTCCATGGACAACTGACGGATCTTCTCATGTAATTCCTGTCTGTTTCCACCTCTCTTGACTGCATCCATCATTATGTTTTCTGTTGCCATAAACGGAAGTTCATTCATAAGATGTTTTCTGATTACTTTTGGATAAACTACCAGACCATCTGATACATTGAGGACAAGGTTCAAAATTCCATCTGTTGTTAAAAAGCCCTCTGCAACTGAAAGTCTTTTATTAGCTGAATCATCCAGTGTTCTCTCAAACCACTGGGATGCCGACGTAATTGCAGGATTAAGAGCATCTATCATGACATATCTTGATAACGATGCGATTCTCTCTGAACGCATTGGGTTTCTCTTGTACGCCATTGCTGATGACCCAATCTGGTTCTTTTCAAAAGGTTCTTCTACTTCCTTCAGATGCTGCATAAGTCTGATATCGTTAGAAAATTTATGTGCAGATGCTGCAATTCCAGCCAATATATTAAGAACTCTCGTATCTGTCTTTCTTGAATATGTCTGACCTGAAACAGGGACGCATGAATAAAATCCCATTTTTTTTGCAATCATAGGATCGATCTTATCTACAATATCGTTATCACCCTTGAATAACTCCAAAAAAGATGCCTGGGTTCCGGTTGTTCCCTTAGATCCCAAAAGCTTAAGTGTTGAAAGGACGTAATCAAGATCTTCTAGATCCATCATAAATTCATTCATCCAGAGTGTAGCTCTTTTACCTAACGTTGTAGGCTGAGCGGGCTGAAAATGTGTAAATGCCAGAGTTGGAAGATCTTTGTACTCCTCTGCAAATTTTGCAAGTTTTGAAATAACATTTACCAGCTTTGTTCTGATTATTAGTAGCGCATCCTTCATTATGATAATATCCGTATTATCACCAACATAACATGATGTCGCTCCAAGATGTATTATTTTTTCAGCGTTAGGGCACTGTTTACCATAGGCATAGACATGGCTCATGACATCGTGCCTTACTTCTTTTTCTCTTGCTCTTGCCACATCATAGTTAATATTATCCTTATTAGCCTTCATTTCTTCAATCATCTCAGGATTAATTACAGGTTCTCCTGAATCAGAGCTCAGTCCAAGCTCCATCTCGGTCTCTGCCAGTGCTATCCAGAGACGTCTCCAAGTAGTGAATTTCTTATTTTCAGAAAAAACAAGTTGCATCTCCTTGCTAGCATATCTCTCTGAAAGTGGGCTAATATACTGATCTTCTATCATTTTTCTATCCTTTATCAAACTAAAAAACAGGTGATTACGTTAAGTTTAAAAAATCTCTATTTATCGTAGTTTCCTCTAATATCGTTTTTCGGAGGCTCCATTGGATAATCTCCATTAAAGCAGCATCGGCAGATTGGAAGTCCATCTACCATTTGAGTAAGTCTCTCGATCCTAAGTTATCCTAGGCTATCGCCACCTATCAATTTG
>JAGOLM010000058.1 GCA_017994075.1 Lachnospiraceae bacterium | reverse complement strand
AACAATATAAAGGTTAAGACAAAGTTTAGGATTCTTTTTGTTATTACAATAGCAATTTTAATTTCTTTGGGAGCTGCTAATCTAATCATTGTTAATAATCTAAAGTCCCAATCACTTGATATGATCAAGACCAGTATCAGTACGGAGTATGACACTAATATCAAGCAGCAGGTCGAAAGTGTTGTTTCCCTTTGCGAATCATATAATAAAAGGATCGAAGCGGGTGAACTGACCAAAGATGAAGGCATGAAGCAGTGCGCCGCTGAGATAAGGGCACTTAGATATAGTGATACCGGCTATTTCTGGGTAGATAATTATGAAGGCACCAATGTTGTTTTGCTAGGAGGTGACAAGGAGGGAACTAACCGTCTTGATATCGCGGATGCAAAAGGGTTCAAAATGGTTGCTGACTTCATAAAGGGTGCCAAAACGAATGTAAAGAGTGGATATTTTTCCAACTATTATTTTCCCAAGGAAGGTGAGACGAAACCTTCTCCAAAGCGTGCATATACTAAAGCTTATGAACCATTTCAGTGGGTAGTAGGAACCGGCAATTATACAGATTATATTCAAAAAGATATAAATGAAAAAAATGCTTTGATGACGAAAACAGTTAGTCAGGTTACATATTTTATTCTGATTGTAATTGTGATCATTATTGCGATAGAAGAATTGTACCTTGTTGCAGTACAGAGAAGCATAGTAAGACCTCTTCAAGCTACGATGAAATGGCTGAATCACATGAAAGAAGGAGATTTTTCTATTGGTATAGAGAAGGAAGCTGCGGCGAGACGCGACGATTTTGGAACTATGATGAGATCTGTCGAGGGTATGCGTGTCAGTGTTGAGAAGATGTTGGGATTAGCACAGCATACGGCGATCGAGGTTGATGATTCGGCAGTTCATCTCTCAACATCTGCACAAGAAACAAAGAAAAATAGTGACGGAATAACCAATGCGGTGGAAGAAATCGCAGAGGGAGCTACTTCTCAGGCCGGATCTGTCCAAAAGGGTGTGGAAGCAATTGGCACAATTGTGGACAATGTTGATGATCTTACCGTTTCGGTTAATTCGGCGGATGAAGGCGCTAAAAAAATGGCGGTATCTTCTGAAAATATGAAGAGCAATTTTAACAAGCTATCTGAGGCAATGGACAATACTCATAGATCCCTTGATGAGGTGTCAGATAATATTCAGTTAATGGGTAATTCTGTCAGTGATGTTGTGGCCGCAGTAAGTGCGATTAACGAGATCAGCGAACAGACTAATCTATTGTCACTTAATGCTTCGATAGAGGCAGCGAGAGCAGGCGAAGCCGGAAAAGGGTTTGCTGTTGTTGCTACTGAGATTCAAAAGCTGTCAGTTGAGTCTGCAGAATCTGCCAAAAAGATCGGTGAGATAATGCAGGGACTTTCTCAAAATTCTGACACAACTATTTCTACAGTTGAGGAATTGAAAGCATCTATTTTGGAACAGCTGGATATCAGCAATGAGACTAAGGGTGCAGCGCTCGATATGATCGTAATCGCTGATGATGTCAGTGAAATGTTTGAAAAGGCAAAGGAAGCCTGCGAAGCTACGAAATTGCGTTGTGGAGATCTCTCAGATACGATGAGCTCTTTGTCAGCTATTTCTGAAGAAAATGCAGCTAGCTCAGAAGAGACGTCTGCGACAATGGCTCAGGTCAACACCACAGTTGCCTCAATTGAGGGATATTCCAGTGACTTAAATGGAATCGCAAGACAGCTGAATGAACTGCTGGCGGTTTTTAAAGTGTCAGGGTCTTATGCTGAAAACGAAAATAAGGATTAAATTATAATTTATAACCATTAATAAGTTCTAGAGATTTGATATGTACCCTCTTTACTTGACAAACCAGTGAGGAGGGTATTTTTTATATAAAAAGTAGATAAGGTAAGTTTACATGAAATATCTGTCAGTTTCTGACTATCTTAAAAATACATACAATACAAAAGTATATAAATTATCACTTCAGAGTGGTTGTACATGCCCTAATAGGGATGGAACCATTAGCAGGGGCGGATGTACGTTTTGCTCAGAGGGAGGCTCAGGGGAATATGCTGCGCCTTTTCTAGCGGTAGGAGACCAGATCAAAATCGCCAGAGAAAAGGTGGATAAAAAGATTTCAAATAATATTCCTCCGGAAAAGAGACGATATATTGCGTATTTTCAATCTTATACCAATACCTATGGGAATGTTGAGAGACTGAAATGCTTATACAAAGAAGCGATAAATGAAGAGCAGGTGGTTATCTTATCGATAGGAACGAGGCCTGACTGTCTCTCGGAGGAGATGATAGATATGCTGAGGGAATTGAATAGTATCAAGCCTGTATGGGTGGAGCTAGGGCTGCAGACGATTCATGAGGAAACGGCTATTCGGATCAACCGCGGATATGAATTGGATGTTTTTGAAAAATCGTATCAAAAGCTAAAGGCAGCAGGATTAACCGTCATAGTTCACACGATTTTGTATCTTCCCGGAGAGGGAGAGGACGATATATTGGAAACAATTAAGTATCTGGCGGATCTATCTCCTAGTTTGGATGGAATCAAGCTTCAGGGACTTCAAGTCTTAAAAGGTACAAAAATTGGTGAAGAATATTTAAAAGAGCATTTTTATGTGCCATCTCTCGAGGAATATGCGGATACTATAGTTAAATGTCTCAGGATCATTCCGGAAGGTGTCGTGGTTCACAGAATAACAGGTGATGGCCCTAAAAACCTATTGATAGAACCTAAATGGAGTGCAAATAAAAAACTGGTTTTGAATACCCTTAAGACTCGGATCGATAAGGCTGTTTAGGATAGAATGCAGGGAAAAGGCAAATGAAAAGTATGGAAAAAAGAATAGCACATTTTCACCTTCCGGGATTATTTGAATTTTATAATCTATATAAGATTTTTCTCCCATTGTTTTTTGACCATCGGGAATACTTCTATGATTGGTGTGAAATTGGATCTATCTATGGTGCGCCAGGGGATGCATTGTGGGGCGGAGGTCGTGTGGGATACGGAGAAAGTGTCTCAGGGGAAGTACTTTCGTTAATGAAAAAATTTAATATTTCGGCACGGCTGACTTTCGGTTAAACAAGGAATTCGAAAAGTTAGGATCACTTTCAGATGCAGAAAAATCCAAGGTAGAATTCCTATGCAATGAGTGCTGCTGGTTTGGATGCAATGACAGAAAGGTCTGTTATGAAAGTGTCAGCAGAAAGGTCTTAGGAGAAAGGGAAGGCGATGAGCATATGTGCCATTCGCCTGATGCAAACGAAGGTTATGTTTTTTCAAAAGCGATGAAGAATACTGGATTTATAGGAATCGATGATATAAGAGATGTATACCTACCTATGGGATTTTCTGATTTTAAAATCGAAGGAAGAAGCCTAGGAAGTGCGATGATATTGGAATTTCTGTTATATTACATGACAAGGCCTGAATATCAGTTGCAGGTAAGAGAAAAAATATATCTTGATAATTCATTGGATCTGTTTTAAAGATCTGGTCTGAAAATAAAAATTGTAGAAATTGAACTAGGAGAAACGAAAAATGAAAAGTCTATTGATAAAAGATACAACGGAAAAAGAAAGAGCAAAGATTGTTTCTGACTCTTTAGGAATTGTGGATGGTGAGTGCGAGGGAAGTTCAAGCGGATTGGCAGATATCTATGATGACTATATATATGGTAAGCGTGAGATTGCGGATATCAATGCCTCGTTTCGAGCCAATTATGTAAAGGGCGATGATGATAGAGATAGCAAGACAGGCTGTGTGATGTAGAGAACAGTTTCTGGTAAGCTTTCTATCGATAGTAACCCGGGGAAGCTAATGTGGATCAGTTTATTAGATGGTACTGTTCGATTGCCATAGATTAAAGAAATTAGAAGCAAAAAATATTGTATAGAATTTAATAATGCACAAAAAATGTCATGCAACTTTAAGCAATTCGACGAAAATATCAAAAATTATTGAAAACGTTCCCAAAAAGTATTAGGCTTACTATATCGTTAAAGGGAACGTTTCCAAAAAGGAGGGGAACATTTATGAAAAAACAGGTATTAAGCCTATTACTTACAGGCGCTATGGCTGCGACGATGTTCGCAGGTTGTGGTTCGAAATCGACAAATAGTAACTCTAGTGATACAAGCAAGAGCGGCAATGGCAAAGTGTATTATCTTAACTTCAAACCAGAGCAGGATAAACAGTGGCAGAGTCTTGCTAAGAAATACACCAAGGAAACCGGTGTTAAGGTAACAGTTAAAACAGCAGCATCAGGTGAATATGAGTCAACTCTTACATCTGAGATGGCAAAATCTGAAGCACCATCACTTTTCCAGGTCAATGGTCCGGTGGGTATGGCAAACTGGAAAGATTATTGCTATGACATGAAGGATTCTGATATATATAAACATCTTACCAATGATTCATTCGCACTTAAGAATGGAAAAGCTGTAGACGGAATCGCATATGTAATAGAGTCCTACGGAATAATTACAAATAAGACTCTTCTGGAAAAAGCAGGATATAAGATCGACGATATCAAAAGCTTCGACAGCTTGAAGAAGATCGCTGATGATATCCAGGCTAGAAAAGCAGAGCTGGGAGTAAAGGGAGCATTCACATCAGCAGGTATGGATTCTTCATCTGATTGGAGATTCAAGACACATCTTGCTAACCTTCCTATCTACTATGAGTACAAGGATGCAAAAGAGAATGACACCAAGGCAATCAAGGGAAAATATCTTGATAACTACAAGAATGTATTTGATATGTATATTACAGATTCCACTTGTAATCCTGCAGAACTTTCAACCAAGACTGGTGATGATTCAGAAGCAGAATTCTTAAATGGAGAAGCAGTATTCTATCAGAATGGTTCATGGGAATATGGAAATCTTTCCAAGAAATATTCTGATGATCAGATCCAGATGATCCCTATTTACTTTGGTGTTGATGATGCCAAAGAGGGACTTGCAACCGGAACAGAGAATTTCTGGTGCGTTAATAAAAAAGCTTCCAAGGCTGATATCAAGGCTACACTTGATTTCATGAATTGGTGTGTAACTTCTGATGAAGGAACCAAGTCTATGTCAGAGGATATGGGATTCACAATTCCGTTTGATACAGCAAAGAAATCTTCTAACGTATTCGTACAGCAGGATGCAGCTCTTACCAAGGCTGGCATGACACCTATTTCATGGAATTTCACAACAATGCCTTCTGAGGAATGGAAGAATACACTTGGTTCAGCACTTACAGGATATGCTGCCAAGATAGGAAAATGGGATGACGTTAAGGCTGCATTCGTTGACAATTGGGCTGCAGAGAAAAAGCTCGCAGCAGCTCAGTAATTCGAATAGCCATCACGTGAAATAATATTTTTTGGTGGGGGCGGAGCGATTCGCCCCCCCTCCTTTTTATAAAACCTGTTAGGCTATATAAAGAAGAGTCAAATATGGTTATAATGTAATTGTTTCAATATGTAATTTTTATAAAAATAAAAAAGCATTTATCAGTACTATACTCCTGCAATAAGATACACAGGAAGGAAAAAATATGATCGGAAAATCTCTAAAAAAATGGTGGCCACTTTTCGTGTTACCAACATTTGCAGCATTTGTAATTGGATTCTTATGGCCTTTTTTATGGGGAATAGGCTTGTCATTCTGTCGATTTACCACAGTTCAAAATGTAAGGTTTGTTGGACTTGATAACTATAGAAAATTACTTGATCCGGTGTTCAACCAGAACTTTGGTCATGCTTTTTGGCTGACCGTCCTGTTTGCAATACTATCAACGGTACTTATAAATATATTTGGTTTTATAGTTGCTTTGGCACTTACCAAAAAGTTTCATGGAACTAACACCTTTAGGACTGTATTTTTCCTGCCTAATCTTATCGGAGGAATCGTACTTGGATATATTTGGAACACACTTGTAAACGGACTTCTAATCTCATTTGGTACCAATCTTACACTTAGAACCAGTGGAATAGCAGGATTCTGGGGACTTACCACACTTTTGTTGTGGCAGCAGATCGGATATATGATGATAATCTATATCGCAGGTATCAATAATGTACCGGCAGATCTGATAGAAGCTGCAGAGATAGATGGAGGTACTCCACTTCAGATCCTTTTCAAGATAAAACTTCCAATGATCATGCCAAGCATTACAATATGTACATTTCTTACACTTACTAATGGATTCAAATTGTTCGACCAGAACCTGGCACTTACAGGCGGGGAACCTCAAAAGATGACAGAACTTCTGGCACTAAACATATATAATACCTACTATGGCAGATCCGGACAGTTATGGATGGGCCTTGGACAGGCCAAAGCAGTTGTTTTCTTCCTGGTAGTTCTAGTTATCGCACTTATACAGCTTAAGATCACATCCAGAAAGGAGATACAGTACTAATGGATAAAAAGAAAAAATTCCTAGGGATTATTGCTACTATTGCATTTACTATAATTTCGCTGTTCTGGATATTTCCCGTTGTTCTGGTATTGATTAATTCATTCAAAGCAGAGACATTTACAGGAACATCTCATGTCCTCGAACTTCCTACATCACAGACATTTGTGGGAATGCAGCATTATATTGAGGCTATCAACAAGCAGGGAATGCTTCAGGCATTTGGATATTCGCTTATTGTATCCGTTACGTCAGTTATTTTGATAATCCTATGCTGCTCAATGGCAGGATGGTTTATTGTAAGAGTAAATAATAAATTCACCAAGATATTTTATTATTTATGCATATTCTCAATGGTGGTTCCGTTCCAGATGGTTATGTTTACCTTATCAAAAACGGCAGACACATTGCATTTGGATAATCCGTTTAATATATGTGTAATTTACCTGGGATTTGGTGCAGGACTTGCAGTTTTTATGTTTACCGGCTTTGTGAAATCGGTTCCAATAGAGATCGAGGAGGCAGCGCTTATTGATGGGTGTAATCCCCTCCAGACATATTTCAAGGTTCTGTTTCCTATTTTGAAACCTACCATCATATCTACTGCGATCCTGGAACTTATGTGGGTATGGAACGATTATCTTTTACCTCAGTTGGTACTAGATACTAACAAATACAATACAATTCCAATGGTTATCCAGAGATTCAGAGGAAGCTTCGGGCATGTAGATATGGGAGCTATGATGGCATCAATAATGATTGATATTGTTCCTATCGTCATTGTATATCTCGTTTCACAGAAATACATAATCGATGGAGTAGTATCAGGTGCAGTTAAGGGATGATGCTTATATTAAATCAAAGTGATGTTAATGAAAGTAATTAACTAGATAATAAAAAAATGGAACTCTTTTTTAAGAGTTCCATTTTTTATAATTATAAATAACATTCATTACGATAATACATTCTGTGATCCGATATTATTTACTTTATTTTATCTTCTAAGGAATCAACATACTCTTTTGCTTCCTTCAATCCAAACCCGGTAGCAAATCTATATGCTTTTATTGCTTCGATTTTCTTTCCTTCTGCAAGAAGGCTTTTAATTTCATCATCTGTGGCATCGAATTCTCCAAGATGAGTAATGATTTTATTCAGATTTACATTTATACGTGATATATCACTTCGTATGATAGTAATACTACTTACTATCCACATTAATATTCCTATTACTGCAATTCCGCCAATTATGTAATTCATTTGGGCACTTCCTTTATACAAAATCCTTTTATTAAATATTTATCCTGCCATTTAATTTAATATATAATAATATAAATGTTTATGGCCAAAGTGCTGCAATTATAAGTGCCGGTAGAAGATTGGCAACATGAATGTCCTTTTTCCATACAAGGTTGACACCTACACAGAAGATAAGAATATTTCCTACATATGAGAGATGAC
>JAGOLM010000057.1 GCA_017994075.1 Lachnospiraceae bacterium | reverse complement strand
ACTGGTGGTATCCTTGAAACTGATCTCATCATATCCCAGACGCATGCGAGAAAATTCTGTTTCTACATATGTACTAGGAGTATTGGTGGTGCTGTTTATATCAGCTTTCGTAGATGGAGCTTTTACATCACCCGAATAGTATCTATATGTCTCCAACGCATCATTGGCATTATGCTTTTCTGTAATGTCATAGCTGGTCTTAGCCTCATCAGACATAAATGTCAGTGTCTTATTAGTGCGATATCCAGTAAACACTGTTCTACCGGCGTAATCAGAATTGCCTGAATCATACAGCTGTTCCTGAAGCTTTTTAAGCTGAGAAAGTATGGTCTTTCTATCATCCTGGGTCAATGTGTCATTGGCACCCTGATTAGACAGCGTGTGTATATTTCTCACGGTATCTCTCATATTGACAAGAGAAGTCTCTGTAACTTCTAGCCAGGATTCTGCATCAGGTATGTTTTTCTCATAAAATTGATTTATCTTGGCAAGGGATGTACTGAATCGAAGTGATCTTACCGCAATAACAGGATCCTCAGAAGGTCTGTCAATCTTCTTTTGAGTTGTCATCTGTGTATTGGTCTTATCAAGAATGATTTTGACTCCATTGATGTTTGAATCCGCATTTGTCATTATCATTGAATTTGTTATACGCATAGGATCTCCTCCTTGGAAAATCAGTGTTCATAGCCCAGTATCCGTTCTGGATTTTTCACATTTATTTATAGCAGATCCTTCTGCCTACATATTACTTATCGGCTTATACACCTGTTTGCGTAATCAGTCTGTCATACATTTCTGAAAGAACTTTAATGGCTTTTGAAGCTAGATTATAAGCATTTTGGAATTTTACAAGATCAAGAGCTTCCTCGTCTTCGTCTACTCCGGATACTCCCTGCCTCTGTTTATTTACTGCTGTTGATATGGCCTTGAAATTGTCTGTAAAGACATCACTTTCCTGGGTATCCACAGTTATATCAGAATATATAACCTGTAGGAAATCATCTCCTCCGCTATCGCGGAAAATCTTGGTTTCGCTTTGAAGTTTTAATAGCTTCACTACGAGACCGGCAGAATCTACACCATTGTCTATCTTAGTATCATCTGTAGTGGTGGCAGTTCCCTTATCATTTGTCTTATCCTCTGCCGTGGCAAATACATTAGGACTTCTCCTACTTGTTTCTGCAACCCCACAGGAAAGTGCTGTCAGCTTATAATATGTATCCTTATTCTGGAAGTTGTCCAATTGAAGATTTCCACCGCCTGCGGTTGCTTTTACAACATCATCAAAAGAATATTCTCCACTGCTGACCAGGTTATTGGCTATAAAAAAGCTTTCCATTTTATCGCCATTTAAATCCTTGCCTGTTTTTTCTATGTTATTAAATGCCTCAGAAAAAGATCTGAGGAACAAGCTCATCTGATTCTGGTAATATGCAATTCCCTTATAGTTAAGAGTCTGTCCCACAGAACAGTTTCCACCGGCCACTTTGGTCTGAGTTGCTGCATCCATAATATCTTCAAGTTCAAATGTATAGGACTGCGCATTACCATTCTCATCCATCTCAACGGAGAAATTGGTATAGGCAAATGTCTTTCCATTAAGTTCGAGAACGCCGGTCTCCGGCATATTCATACTATTGATACTGGTAATACTAGGGCTAGAGATCTTGATCGTATCCCCAGTAGTCTTGGTTACGATTCCATGAAGATTCTCTGAATTATTACCATCTCTGAGATCGAACATAGCCTTGAGGCTTCCTGTCATTGTGGAAGCATTCATGTCTATTCTCTCTCCTGTATCGCCCCATCTCAGATCATATAGTCCATCTACATCTGACTGATTGTGCTTATTTTCCCTGGTGGTTACTTCAATTGGAACATAATTATAAGAATCTACGACCAACTTGCCGCTTACTTTAAGTTCAAAATATGTGGCTCCGGTTTCCATATCCGGATAATTACTATTGGCCACCTTAGTTTCCTTGACTTCAACAGGGAGTATCTCTGACAACTTATCTATCAAAAGTGCTCTCTGATCTCTCAGATCATTTGCATGTCCACCCTGAACTTCGATTACATTGATCTGCTTATTAAGAACTGCAATTTTTTTAGATGTGGAATTAATTGAATCCACTGTTGTTTTGACCTCATCATTAATAGACGTCTGCAAATCCTGAAGCTTAGTACCGAGACTGTTGAAATATGTCATCAGTTTGTTGGAATTACTGATAAACTGATTTCTCACCGAGCTGTCACCAGCGTTGGTCTTTAATGTGTCAAGCGAACTAAACATCTGAGTATATATAGTTGTAAACCCAGGTACTGACGCATTGTCCTTAAAATAATCTTCTATCTGCTGGAGATAATACAGCTGTTTTGAATACTGTCCACTGTTTTTCTGATTATTCCAATATTTTTCATCATAATACTGATCTCTGACCTGAGTAATAGAATCTGTGCTTACTCCAGTTCCTGCCGTGCCATACTTTTGCCAAGTACGAATGGCCTCTTCCTGGGAAAGATTGACTACTTGTCTGCTATACCCCGGAGTTTTGGCATTGGAAATATTATTTGTAGTTGTATTCACCTTGTTCTGGTATGCGTTAAGTCCTGTGCTCGCTATAGATAATCCAAAAAATGTAGAAGGCATTAGCTACATCTCCCTCCCTTATGAACTAAACATGGATGTTACCATGTACTCTATCATCTCATTGACAACATTTATGTATCTGCTGGATGCATTATATGCGTTCTGATATTTGATCATATTTGTCAATTCTTCATCACTTGATACACCAATAACTGACTGTCTGTTACTTTCAATAGTACATTTCGTTCCATTCAAACTGTTTGATGTAGAATCGTAAACTGATCCTGTGCTTGACAGTTCTCCTATAAACTTAGTGTAAAATCCAGCAAGCGTAGTAGGTGTATTGTCCGATGGATTGAGTTTATAATCTGACACTTCCCACAATTTATATATCGACTCACCCATAGTGTAATCCACTGAACCATTTTGCATCAGATTAGGTAAATGCTGAGGATTTTCCGTAAGGTCGTAATTAACAGAAAGGCTTTTAAGTGTATAACTCTTTGAGAGATCATGTTGATCTTCTTCCTGATACACATATATTTCCTTGCTATTAGTTCCATCTGTAACAACACATTTTTTATATCTTTCTGTTCCAACCCTTGTAAAAAGTTCCTGAGGTGGCAACTTGCCATCGCCTCCCACAGCACAGTTATCTGTATCAAGTACCAAGGTATCCGCATTAAGACTGATCTGTTTGCCGGTTGGATCAAATATCTTGGTTCCTGCTGCAGTTAGATCTATCGTTGTATTGCCTGACTTAACAGAGGTTCCTAGATTAACATTGGGGCAAAGCAGATCGTTGACCTTTGTTACTATTGTGTTTACTAACTTATCCAATTCCGATTCGGAATTCATGACTATAGAATTCGAAATTCCATTTTCATATTGTTCAGGTGTAAGATCCGAAATATCCGTATAATTACCAAATTTATCTCCTCTGGCAAGCATAAGAGACTTGATCTCTCCACTATCTGTGCCCTGAATCGGATTTACATTATATATATCGTATACATCATAATATTTTTTATTGGGAATATCCGAGAGCCCGGTCCAATAAGGAATTGCGAATCCTGTCGTATTGTCATAACGGATTCCCATTTCATTGGTCTGAACTCCATTAATGAATTCGTTGCCTTCAAGTCTAACCTGAACGGTCCCGTCCGGATCTTCTCTATATGAAATGTTGGCAAGAGATGATAGCTCATCTAGATCTAGGTCTCTCTGATCTCTAAGAGCCATGGCTGTGTCTGTATCTCCAGCCTCAATTCTCTGAATATCCTTATTAAGCTTGACGATATCCTTGCCAAGCGCATTTACTCTTGTAACATCATTTTTGATTTTGGTATTGATCGTCATCTGATATTCACGAAGTCCATCATTAACTCCGTTAGCACGACTGATGAATAACTGGCTCTTTTGAATAACCAGATTTTGATTAACTGTATCAGATGGGTTCTTTGCGAACTCGGCAAAAGCGCCGTATAAGCTTGTTATCGCGCCCTGAAAAGCCTGACCATACATTTCCTGAAGTTGAGTCTCAACCTCAGAAGCTGCGTCATAGCCGGCATTATAAAAAGCGGCTCTGCCGGATTGTGTCCGGTAAGCCTGGTCTAAGAATATATCTCTTGCATGGATTACATCGCCGATAGCAACTCCAAGACCTGCCTGCTGAGCTGATACAGAAGCGTCTCCGAATTTATTGTAATATGTATCTTCGTATACTACTTTTTGGCGAACGTACCCTGCCGTACCTAAGTTGGCAAGGTTATTGGATAATGTATTGATACCGTTCTGAGCTGTTCTGAGTCCTGATGACCCTACGTATAAACTCCCGAAACCGTTTGCCATAGCGCTATTCCTCTATGCTTTCTATCCGGTTGGGAATCCTTTCACACTTACTGCTTTGTATCGAAGCCACTGTCTCCGAGCAGATCACCGGTATTATATGCGTTTTGATTGTAATTTGCCGTTTGAGGAGCCTGTTTCAAACTTCTAAACAATGTCAAATCAAACTCGACCATTTCCAATGCCTGCTTAAGCAGTGCCTGGTTCTGATCATTCCAGAATTTTAGATCTTTGGCTGCACTTACTAATGCACTTCTGGCTTCCACAAGTGCTTTCTGTTCTTCTTCGTTATTATCAAGAACCCTAATAACACGATCTACTGTAAATATCTCGTCATCATGACCAGTTACAGCGGCCATATCCTTTAGGATCCGTTCTCTCTTATTCTCGAGATTCTTAAGATTACTGGAAAAGAATTCCTCATTTGAGGTAATCTCCTCAAGTCTCTCAACATCCCTGCTTATGATCGCTTCACGTTTTGCATCATTAAGATTCAGGATATTTTCATATTCCTTCTTCTCACTACGCATAACGACTAAAAGCTCATCTACAAGTCCTGCCAAGGCAAAACCTCACTTTTTTAATATTTTGTTTGGAACTTTTCGAGCAAAATGCCTGCGAAATCATCTGTATTTACAGAATAAGTACCCGCATCAATCTGGCTCTTAAGCTGAGCTACCTTGTCTTCTCTTACATCCGGAGAACTCTTTACTTCCTGCTTAGCTACCTGCAAATCCTTACCAAAAGATGAAATCTGAACCTCGTCCTTGCCATATGATGCTGCCTGGTTTACAGATGTTTTAGCTTTAGCTGTCTTGTTTCCATAAATCTGAGCTACCTGATTATATGCCTCGATACGCATAATGTTCACTCCCTCTCACATTGTAGTTTCTCATAAGGTCTCATGACCTTTCACTTATTTTATCGGATGTAGGTTTAAAAACTTTATAGTTATCACGAGTTTTTTTTTATAATCTTCTATGATATAATTCGTTTGTCGCAAAAAAGCGGCTAAAAATCATATTTAGGAGTTGTTATGTCCTTTACAAATTTATTTTTTATCGGAAGATTCTTACCTATCTTCCTTATTGTATACTTATTTGTTCCGAGAAAATATAAAGATTTTATTCTTTTTATCGGCAGTATATTATTTTATGCTTATGGTGAACATAAAATAGTTATACTTCTTCTCGTTCTAGTATTCGTGAATTATTTTCTAGGTAAGTCTCTGGTTGCCTCCCGAGGCATAACCGAGGAGAATCTTCCTACTGTGGACTCCGTTACCCAGAGCATGATTCCATCCCAAAAATCTATATCTGCTTCTATTTCGAGGAAGGCAGCTTTGATTTTTGCTGTCTCATTAGATGCTGGAGTTCTCATTCTATTTAAAATAGTGGCAAAAACATCTATAGGAATCGGGCTTCCTCTTGGACTTAGCTTCTATATTTTTAAAATGATATCTTATCAGGCCGATTTATATAGCGGCAAGATCAAGACAATGCCTACATTTGTAAGATCTGCTGCCTATTTTACTATGTTTCCTCAGATCGCCGAAGGTCCTATCATGCGTTATGGACAGGGTGATTTTGACAAGACCCATGGCAGGATATTCTCATGGCAAAAATTTGAAGGTGGAATGGCCAGGATCGTCATTGGATTATCCATGAAGGTTCTTTTAGCAGACAGAATCGGAATCCTCTGGAATGAAACTCTCAAAATGGGATATGAAAATATTTCTACACCATTGGCATGGATGAGCGCTTTTGCATACACTTTCCAGCTCTATTTTGATTTCTGGGGATATTCACTTATGGCATCAGGTCTCGGCATGATGCTGGGGTTTGAAGATATCATCAACTTCGAGCATCCATATGCTGCTAAGAATATTGCAGATTTTTACAGAAGATGGCATGCCACTCTTGGTTCATGGTTTAGAGACTATATCTATTTTCCCTTAGGTGGTAGCCGAAAAGGTACCTTTATAACTATCAGAAACCTAATGATCGTATGGATCATAACAGGTCTATGGCATGGTGGAGATATCAACTTTCTGATATGGGGCTTTGTTCTGGGGCTAATGATAATCGCCGAAAAATTTCTGTCCAAAAATCTTTTGAAAAAGGCTCCTATAATCGGTCGTATACACGTTTGGATCTTGATACCGATGACATGGGTGATTTTTGCGATTTCAGATCTACATAGCCTTGGTGTATATTTTTGCAGACTATTTCCTTTTTTCGGAATAGGACATACAGTTCTTGCCAATGATTTTATAAACTACCTGCCAACATACCTTCCATATTTCATTGCCTCAATCGTTCTGTGTATTCCGGCAGTGTATGATAAGATAATAAGTAACAGGAAACATCCTGTTGTCATAATTGCTCTCTTTATCCTCTTTTGGGTAAGCCTGTACTATGCACTTGGATCTCAGGGAAATGCATTTATGTATTTCAATTTCTAATGTTTAATGTTGTGTGATTTGCAAAGCGAATAAATTATGAATTACCTAAAAAAATTATTTAAAAATATGCCTCTGACCATGATGATCATTACAAGTATGATCATTGTCGGGTCGTTTGGGCTCATCAGTCAGTTCAATATATTAAAGAAGTTTAATGTCATAGACACGGTCAAGCAGCCCTGTTTGACCATTTCTCTTTATGGTGTCAAAGACATACTGAACAAGGATGAAGAGGTATATATCCCTGATTCCATGAAGAAAAAATCTGTTTTGGAAGCCATTCGCATAAAGGAAAAAATAGCTACAGAAAAGGCTGAGAAGAAGCTCGGTTCCCTTGGAACTGGTTCGAGAGTCCCTGTAACATCCGGGAATCCTGTATGCTCTGCCAAGGATTATGGTGTAGCCAACAGATCACTTCTGGTAGATGATTCTTATATATTCAACTCTGATACCACGGGAACTTTTGCTCCAAATGGAACATTCAAGAATCTAACCAAAGCCAAGAACGATGATTATTTTTCCGATGCCCTTTTCATAGGTGATTCGAGAACTGTAGGTCTCTACATGTTCAGTAATTTAAAGGGTAAGGTCAATTTCTTCTGTAAGGAATCAATGAATGTTTTCAACCTTCCGGTAAAAGAACTTGATTATCATGGTGTAAACGGTGAGGAATCCCCTTATATACTTGACAATCTGCTAAATACACATCAGTTTAGCAAGATATATGTATGTCTTGGGATAAACGAAATGTATCGTAATGTTGTGGACTATTACAATGCCTACAGAAATATCATACACAGCATCAAGGACAAGCAGCCTAATGCAATGATCTTCATAGAGGGTAATATGCATGTAAGCCAGATAAAGAGCAGTACTGATGCTACATTTAATAATACCAGTCTTGTTCAGAGAAATAAGGCAATCTCCGAGCTTGCAAATGGACGAGATATTTTCTACATAGATATGAATCCTGCAGTATGTGACTCCGATGGCAATCTGATAGGAGATTACACTACTGACGG
>JAGOLM010000019.1 GCA_017994075.1 Lachnospiraceae bacterium | reverse complement strand
GGGATCAAGCCTGATAAAAAATATGTTATGGAGATAATTGAAACATTGGGATTGACGGAAAAATGTGATGCGATGCCGGATCAGCTGTCAGGGGGACAGCAGCAAAGAGTTGCACTGGCGAGATCACTGGCAACCAAACCCGCAATTGTTTTGGCAGATGAACCAACAGGAAATCTTGATAGCAAGACGAGTCTGGACGTTCTAGGACTGATAAAAGTTATAAGCCAGAAATATCACCAGACAGTTGTAATTATAACTCATAATGATGAAATCGCTCAGATGGCCGGAAGAATAGTAAGAATTGAAGATGGGAAGATTGTTGGGGGAAAATAATATGATAAACGTAGACAACCAACATATCGTTAGAGAAGTGGCCCAAAAGAATTACAATTCTAATATCAAGAGAAATATTATTACGATATTGGCCATTATCATCACTTCATTTTTAATTGTTTCTGTTGTCGGAATAGGAATTTCATACTGGCAGATGATATCGGAACGCCAAATTAAAATGAATGGTATGGATTATGATATCGAGCTGACAGAACCAACAAAGGCTCAAGTGGATATAGCCAAAAAAATGGAGCTTATAAAGTATGCCGGAGTAAGTGTAAAATGTGCAATTGTAAATAAAACAGATAATAAACCCACATCAAAATTACAGTTATATTGGATAGATAATACATGCTGGAATAAACAGTGTCTCTCGGCCTTGGACAAAAAGACAGGCGGATATCCAAAAAATGAAAATGAGATCATGCTTTCGTCGGAAGCACTTAGAAATATAGGAATAAAAAAACCGACGGTGGGCATGAAGATCAATATGACCTATTTTCCACTATCAGGCAATTACTATAGAAATGATACGAAAAAAACCAGTACTGATTCAGGATGCATTAATAAGCAGTTTATATTAAGTGGATATTATACGGATTTTACCGGTAGTTCAAAAGGCTATGTATCTGAAGCTTTTTATAAAACAACCGGGGCGAAACAAACAGATTTTACCCAGGGAACCTTAAAAATCAGCTTAAAAAATTCGCTCTATAGTAAAAAAACAATAATGAAGATCCAACATCAGTTTAAGATCCATCACAGGCAGGTAATATCTGAAGATAGCGACAGTATAGATCAGTTTGTTAAAACAATTACAGTACTGGTATTGCTTCTTGCTATGATTTTTCTTAGCGGATCTCTATTTATATTTAATACAATGTATATTTCTGTGTCCAAGGATATACGTCTCTTAGGACAGATGAAAACCATCGGCATGACATCGAAACAGTTAAAGGGAATCATATATTATCAAGCTGTCATAAACTCATGTATTGGAATTCCTGTTGGATTATCAGTGGGTTATTTTGTTTCAAAAAATTTAATTCCTATGGTTATGAAGATGGAAAATATAAGGCTTGCGGGTTCTGACAGGTTTACAAAGTATCCGCTACTTATGCTGATAGCTGCACTTTTTTCTATAGTAACAGTATTATTTAGTTGCAGTAAACCAGCCAAAATGGCAGGTAATTGTTCACCAATTGAAGCAACAAGGTACCAGAACGGTGGAGTGAGATCTATAAAAGAAACCAATGGTATTCAGGGGATGGCATGGCAAAATATTTTTCGAGATAGGAAAAGAGCAGGGATCATAATGGCATCATTTGTCGTTTCTATTATTGTATTTCTGACTGTTAATGTTGTTATCAAGGAAAATGATTCTAAGAGTATTTTGAATGAAACGTGGAAATATGATCTAGGCATAGTCAACGAAAAGACGCTGGATTCAGATGAACAGGTTATATCAGAGGAACTAAATAAAAAAATCAGTAATATTTCCGGTGTAGATCAAACGAGACCAATATATTCTGCAATTATAGACGCACCATATCAGCAGAAATTATTTGGAAATTATTATAAAGAACTATATCTGTCACGATATTCTCCAGGAAATTACAAAAGTGATATTTCCAAATACGAAAAAGGTGAAAAGAACATCAAGAAAATGTTTGATTCAAAAATAATCGGAATAGATGGAAATGAGTTAAAACAGGTTCTTAAAGATTCGGGTCCCAAAATAAATATAAAAAAATTTGCGCTGGGAGAAACAGCCCTTGTATGTAATTGGTTGAGTTTGTCACCCAAGGATGCAGTGAATAAAAACTTTTATTTTTCAACCGATAAAAGTGACAAACAAGATAAGGTTAAAATAGCAGGGATTATAGATGATCCTACGGAATTTGCCAGCGGTTATACACCATATATCGTTGTGAGCACTAATAAATTTAAAGAACTTGTGAAGAATCCTGTTATAGAGCTTATAGAGGTAGATTACAAAAAAAGTCTGGATAAAAAAACTGAGAAAAAGATCAAGGAGGCATTAAAAGGAAATGAAAATATTTCTTTTGAATCAAAGCTAGATCTGTACAATGATATGCTTGGTAATGAAAGACAGATAAGAGTGCTAGGAAATGGTGTGGGATACATTATTGCTGTGCTTGCAGTTATGAATTATGTCAATATGATGATTGCCAGTGTCCAAAACAGGAAAAAAGAGTTTGCTACCCTTGAAAGTATCGGGATGACAAAAAAGCAACAGGTAAAAGTACTTATTAAAGAAGGAATCATATATGCAAGCCTATCCAGTGTGGTTGCGTTTGCACTTGGAATTCCGATAAGTTATGTGGTTTTTCAGAATATGAACATTTATAGATTGAGCTTTTCTGTTCCATTTTTTTCAAATGCTGTTTTGTTGTTAGTTGTTTTCATGATATGCAGTTTGATCCCTGTTCTGGTGTATAAAAGTGTATGCAGTGGAACGGTCATTGAACGTATGCAATCTATAGGTGAATAGATGAATGAAAAGTGAGTTTGGATTAGTTTGCAGGGGTAGCTTAATATGCACGATCATCAATGGTTTACACTTGCGAATGCCATTCTACTGTGGTAACCTTGTTTAGATTTTATCTAATCAATTATCGTAGGCGTAGACTATATATTTATGAGTAAAAATACACATTATTATAAAAATCAAAAGTCTGTAAAGCGTCTGAAGCATGATAGCTATGAAATAAAGAATTACCGGTAGGAGAAAAAGTATGATGAAGGAAGAACTTGAAAAGATCAGAGAAAAAGCTGTAAAGCAGATTACCGATGCGGGAAACCTCGATGCACTTAATGATATAAGAGTTTCATTTCTCGGCAAGAAGGGTGAACTAAAAGAGATAATGAAGTCCATGAAGGATGTATCTCCGGAAGAGAGACCCAATGTTGGTAAGATGGTCAATGAAGCAAGAGATGCTATTGAAGAGAGACTATTAGAAGCAAAAGAGAAAATGGAAGAGGCTGCAATGGAGGCAAGACTTCGTGCAGAGAAAATAGATGTTACTCTTCCTGCCAAAAAAATTAAAATTGGAAATAGCCATCCAAATACAAAGGTTTTAAAAGAAGTAGAAAAAATCTTTACAGGAATGGGTTATTCAATTGTTTCAGGCCCTGAAATAGAGCAGGATTACTATAATTTTGAGGCACTTAATATTCCGGCTAATCACCCTGCAAAAGATGAGCAGGATACTTTTTACATCACCAAGGATATACTTCTTCGTACACAGACATCACCGGTTCAGGTCCGCGAAATGGAAAAGGGCCATCTTCCTATCAGAATGCTTGCTCCGGGACGAGTATTCAGAGCTGATGAAGTAGATGCTACTCACTCACCATCATTCCATCAGATCGAGGGAATGGTAATCGATAAAAATATTACATTCTCAGACTTAAAGGGAACGTTGGAGCGTGTGGCAAAAGAGCTTTTCGGTGAAGAGACCAAGGTCAAGTTTAGACCCCATCATTTCCCGTTTACAGAACCATCTGCAGAGATGGACGTTTCTTGCTTCAAGTGTGGCGGAAAAGGATGCAGATTCTGTAAGGGCGAGGGTTGGATAGAGATACTCGGCTGTGGACTGGTTCATCCTAAGGTTTTGAAAATGAGTGGAATCGACCCTGAAGTTTATTCAGGATTTGCATTTGGTATCGGTCTTGAGAGAATCACACTTCTAAAGTATGAAATCGATGATATGAGACTTCTTTATGAGAACGATATACGTTTTCTGAAGCAGTTTTAATAAAACTTAAATATGAGAACGGTATACGTTTTCATAAATAGTCTTTAGTCATACATAGATAATTACATTAACAAAGTATATATATTTTAAGGAGATAAATTGTGAGAACTTCGCTTAAATGGATCAAGGACCTTGTACCGGGTCTTGAATGTACACCGCAGGAATACACAGATGCTATGACATTGTCAGGCTCCAAGGTTGAATTCTATGAAGAGTTTGATAAGAACCTGGATAAGATAGTAGTAGGACGGATCGAAAAAATAGAGAGTCATCCTGACGCTGACAAGCTGGTAATATGCCAGGTCAATGTAGGAAATGAGACGGTTCAGATCGTAACAGGAGCGCCTAATGTGGCAGAAGGTCAGAAAGTACCTGTTGTCCTCCATGGCGGAAGAGTAGCCGGCGGACATGACGGCGGTGAGAATCCGAAAGATGGTATTAAGATAACACGAGGCAAGCTTAGAGGCGTTCCTTCAGAGGGAATGATGTGTTCTATTGAAGAGCTTGGCTCTGATAGAAATATGTTTTCGGATGCTCCGGAATATGGAATATACATTTTCCCGGAGAATACCGAGGTAGGCGCTGATGCAATTGAGGTTCTCGGACTTCATGACGCAGCAATTGAGTACGAGATAACATCAAACCGAGTAGACTGTTTTTCGATTCTTGGAATAGCGAGAGAAGCGGCAGCAACATTCGGAAAATCATTTGTGCCACCGATCGTTCCTGAAACAGGAGACAATGATGATGTCAATAAATACATATCTGTTCAGGTCAATAGACCGGATCTTTGCAGCAGATATACAGGTAGGATCCTGAAAAATGTTCATATCGGAGAATCACCGGAATGGATGAAGAGACGTCTTCGTGCTCAGGGCATCAGACCTATAAATAATCTGGTAGATATAACTAACTATGTAATGGTTGAGTATGGTCAGCCTATGCATGCTTATGATCTAAGTACAATAGCCGGACATAAGATAATTGTTGATACGGCAAAAGACGGTGAGGAATTCACTACACTTGATGGCGAGATAAGAAAAATAGACAGTAATACTATCATGATAAATGATGGCGATAAGCACATTGGAATTGCCGGGATCATGGGAGGAGAGAACTCAATGATCAGGGACAGCGTTGAAACCGTGCTTTTTGAATCTGCATGTTTTGACGGAACATCCATAAGATTAAGATCCAAAAAGATTGGTATGCGTACCGATGCTTCAGGAATCTTTGAAAAGGGATTGGATCCTAACAACGCTATTCTCGCTATGGACAGAGCATGTGCTCTGGCAGAAGAACTAGGCGCAGGAACAGTCGTTGGCGGAGCTGTTGATGTCTATGAAAATAAAAAAGAATCTGTAAGGATTCCCTTTGAACCGGATCGATATAATAAGATGCTGGGAACAGACATCATGGATGATACTATGCTCAAGTATTTTAAGGCTCTTGAATTAGAACTTGATAAAGAGACCAATGAGCTTGTTATCCCTACATTCAGACAGGATCTTTTATGCTATGCAGATATTGCAGAGGAAGTTGCCAGATTCTATGGATATGACAAGATCCCTACTACACTTCCTACAGGCGAGGCTACTGCCGGCAAGATCGGATATGAGAATGAGATTAATGCTATAGCAAGAGAAGTTGCTGAGTTCTCCGGATATTCACAGGCTATGACATATTCATTTGAGAGTAAAAAGGTCTATGACAAGCTTATGATAGGCGCATCTGACCCTATTAGAAATGCTATTGAGATATCCAATCCTCTGGGAGAGGACTTTAGCATTATGAGAACTGTTTCTCTAAATGGAATGATGACATCACTTGCTACAAACTATAATAGAAGAAATGCAGAATGTGCACTTTATGAAATGGGCAACATTTATCTTGCCAAGTCACTTCCATTGAGAGAACTTCCTGATGAGAGAATGCAGCTCACTCTTGGAAGCTATAACTATGGTGACTTTTTCGACCTTAAGGGAGTTGTTGAAGAACTTCTCCAGAGAGTTGGAATGGATGATCATGTGTCATATGATCCCAAGTCAGAAAAGACATTTTTACATACGGGAAGACAGGCTGATATCCTCTATGATGGAGAGGTTATAGGCTTTATAGGAGAGATTCATCCTAGAGTAGCTAAAAACTATAAGATAGGAACAAGGGTATATTTAGCGGTTATTGACATGCCTCATATATATGACAAGGCTTCTTTTGATAAGAAGTATACAGGAATTGCTAATTTCCCTGCTTCTACCAGAGACTTGTCACTCGTGATACCATCCAGCATACTTGCTGGAGACATTGAAAAAGTATTCGATGTAAGTGGCGGAGAATATATGGAATCTTATAAGCTGTTCGATCTATATGAAGGCGATCAGATAGAAAAAGGCAAGAAATCAATGGCATACTCAATTGTTTTCCGTGCAAAAGATAGAAACCTAGAAGACAACGATGTGAATACTGCAATGGATGCGATTATGAAGGGACTGAATGACCTGGGAGTTGTTCTCAGGAGCTAGTGATAAATATGGAAGAAATAAAAGAAATGCTTCTCACAGATTATGATTATTATCTGCCGGAGGAGCTTATAGCACAGGATCCCCTTGAAAAGAGATCCGAGTCGAGATTAATGGTACTTGATAAGGAGACCGGTGAATACTGGCATAGACATTTTTATAATCTGCCGGAATATCTTGAGCCTGGAGACTGTATCGTAATCAATAATACTAGAGTCATTCCTGCCAGACTGATCGGTGAAAGAGAAAATACCGGTGGAAAAGTAGAGATACTTTTACTGGTAAGAAAGACGGATACGGACTGGGAATGCCTGGTCAAGCCTGGTAAAAAAGCAAGAAAGGGAGACCGCATAGTATTTGGAGATGGTCTTCTAAAGGCTGAGATCATGGATGTGATAGAAGACGGAAACAGAATTGTTCACTTTGAATATGATGGAATATTTGAAGAGGTATTGGACCAGTTGGGACAGATGCCACTTCCTCCTTATATCACCCATAAGCTAAAGGATAAGGAGAGATATCAGACTGTCTATGCAAAATACGACGGATCTGCAGCAGCACCCACAGCCGGACTTCATTTTACAAAAGAACTTTTACAGCAGATAAAAGATATGGGAGTGGACATTGCAGAGGTGACTCTTCATGTCGGTCTCGGTACTTTTAGACCTGTAAAAGAAAACAATGTATTAGAACATGAGATGCATTCAGAATACTATCAGGTTACAAAAGAAGCAGCAGATATGATAAATCATGCTCATGATACAGGTCATAAAGTTATTGCTATTGGAACTACATCTACCAGAACGCTTGAAACGGTTGCAGATGAAAATGGCAGGATGCATGAGGCAGGTGGATGGACCAAGATATTTATCTATCCAGGTTATAAGTTCAAGATCATTGATGGTCTTGTAACCAATTTTCACCTTCCAAAATCTACGCTGATAATGCTTGTTTCTGCGCTTTCAGGAAGAGACCATATTCTAAATGCATATAAAGAAGCTGTAGAGGAAAAGTATAGATTCTTTAGTTTTGGAGATGCTATGCTGATGCTTCCCGGACTTAGTGAAAAACAATCTGAAAAAAACAAGTAAGATATCAAGCGAGTCATGAACTGTGTGATAAAATGTATTTAACAATGGTATATACTATCTATAAATAGACAAAGAATGGAAAGAAAGTGAAAACATGGAAAATACTATTATTTTTCCCAATCTTCATATAACGCTTACTAATGTAGGAAAAAGCATATCCGTATTTGGATTTGAAATAGCATTCTATGGAATAATAATTGCCATTGGCATGATCCTAGGTTCTTCCATTATTATGAAAAACGCCAAGAAACAAGGATATAAAGAAGATGATTTCCTAGATATAATCATCTGGTCATTGGTGCTTGGAGTTATAGGTGCCAGAGCTTATTATGTTGTATTTTCTTGGAATCTGTATAAAAACGATCTTTTGAGTATTTTTAACCTGAGACAAGGCGGTCTGGCAATATACGGAGGCATTCTTGCAGGTATACTTACGGCATTTATTGTATGCAAGTTAAAGAAGATCCCATTTTTAAAAGCAGCAGATGTATGTATTCTAGGGCTCCCGGTAGGACAGGCGATAGGACGCTGGGGCAATTTCTTTAATAGAGAGGCCTTTGGAGATTATACAAATAATCTGTTTGCAATGCAGATACCTCTTAGCCGTGTCAGGACAATGGACGATGTTTCTCAGACCATGCTTGATCATGTTCAGACCATAGGAAATACCGCATTTATAAGTGTTAATCCTACATTCCTGTATGAAAGCGTATGGAGCGTGGGAGTTTTTATCTTTCTCATGATCATGAGACGTCACTTGAAGTTTAACGGTGAGGCTGTTTTACTGTATCTGATTACATACGGTGCCGGAAGGTTCTGGATAGAGGGACTGCGCACGGATCAGCTGATCCTGTTTAACACCGGAATCCCGGTTTCACAGTTGTTAGCAGCATGTCTGGTTGCTTTTGGATTCGTAATGCTTCTGATTGGATTCAACAAGGGCAAGAAGTCCAAAGGGAAATACAGCAAGTAACAAGAAATAATTATAAAAATAAATTATGAAAAGTCTTCAACTAGTAACTGGTTGAGGGCTTTTTTTGTGCAGATAATTAGTCAGATATGTAATCGATTTAGTTAAAAACAGAAGATATGACTGACCAGGCAAAGCTGACCACAACATCTTGTATCCAACCTGAATTGGGCAGGAAACCCACTTGCCCCCCACCTCAAAAAACCTTGATTTTATGCGGTTTTGGGGTTGCTTTTCTAATAGATTACGGGTAAAATATACGCATAAGTGGTAAAAAATGGTGAAGAGTGGTGAAAAGTGGTGGATAAGTTGACTAGTCTGTTGACAAACCATAATAAGTGAAAAGTTATCAACATTTCATTCGAACAAAACTCGTTTTTATCATAATAAAGCAGAGAATTAATACCTCGATTAATAATTAACATTTAACATTTAATTGCCAAAAGTAGAAAGGAGGCCTCCCTTATGTTCATGGGCGAATATAGTCATACAGTTGATCCTAAGGGACGTCTCATAATACCGGCAAAGCTAAGAGAAGGCCTTGGAGATTCATTTGTGATCACAAAGGGATTGGACAGATGCCTGTTTATCTATACAAATGAAGAATGGAAAAAAATCGAGGAGAAATTTAGAGAGATACCTCTTACAACTAAGGATGCCAGAAAGTTCTCGAGATTCTTTTTTGCTGGAGCGTGTCAGACAGAGCTCGACAAGCAGGGGAGAGCAAATATTCCCCAGACGCTTAGAGAGTTCGCTGGACTTGAAAAGGATGTTGTTTTGGTAGGAGTCTTGGACAGAGTTGAGATCTGGGACAAGGATCGTTGGCAGACCAGCAACACTTATGATGAAGATGATATGGATGATGTAGCCGAGCACATGGCAGAGCTCGGACTTGGAATATAACAAGCAGAAGGGAGAAGAACAGAATATGGAATTTAAACATTTCTCCGTAATGCTTCAGGAAACCATTGATAACTTGAACATCAAGCCTGACGGAATATATGTGGATGGAACCTGCGGCGGAGGCGGTCACTCATACGAGATAGCTAAAAAGCTGAAAAGCGGGCACTTATATTGCATCGATCAGGATATGGATGCGATCGGTGCATCCAAGGATAGACTAAAGGACTTTTCCGACAGAGTAACATTTATCCATAGCAATTATGCGGATATGGTCAAGGAACTAAAAGAACTGGGAGTTGATAAGGTAGACGGAATCCTCCTGGACCTGGGCGTCAGTTCGTTCCAATTAGATAATCCCGACAGAGGATTTTCCTATATGAGAGAGGATGATCCTCTTGACATGAGAATGGATCAGAGTGGACCTGTCACAGCAGCGGATATATTAAACAATTCATCAGAGCAAGATCTCTATGAAATGATCAGAAACTACGGTGAAGACAAGTTCGCAAGACAAATAGCCAGAAGCATTTTAAGGCGAAGAGAGGAAGATCCTCTTAAAACAACGGGAGACCTAAACAGAGCTATTGAGGCTGCGATCCCGATGAAGGCCAGAAGAACAGGAGGCAATCCTTGCAAGAGAACCTACCAGGCTATCAGGATCAAGCTAAACAGAGAACTTACAGTATTGTCAGATAATCTCGACGATATGATAGATATATTAAATGATGATGGTAGATTTTGCATCATAACCTTCCATTCATTGGAAGACAGAATAGTTAAACTGGATTTTAAGAAAAATGAAAATCCTTGCACTTGTCCACCGGAATTTCCGATTTGCGTATGTGGAAAAGTGTCAAAGGGAAAAAATGTTACGAGAAAGCCTATTATACCTACCGAAGAGGAATGTGAAAAAAATTCCCGCTCAAAAAGCGCAAAACTTCGTGTATTTGAAAGAATTATAAAGTGATCAAGGGAGCCGATTTATGTCAGAAGTAAAAAGATATTATGTAGAAGATGGAAATACAGTAAAAAAAATATATGAACCCCTTCCTTCACTTCAGGAAAGAAAAGAAAAGGAAAAGGAAAGAAGAGAAAGAGCTTCGAGAAAGAGAAATCTTAGAAAAGCTAAGGCTATGAGACAGTATAAGCTCAGCGTTATATATGTCACTGCAGGAATTATTGCATTTAGTCTTTTCTTCGTAGCATACGTCTATTTACAGACATCTGTACAAGAGACAGGTCGTAATGTAGCTGTGTTGGAAGAACAGATTTCTGACCTTAAATCCAAGAATATGGCCGAGACAAACCGTATAAATGCTGCGGCTAATCTCGATACAGTAAAGGATGCTGCATTTAACAGAATTGGAATGAACTATGCAACTCCTGCTAATATAGTGTATTATAATGTTAAGAGCGATGACTTTATGAGTCAGTACAAAGACATACACTAATGGAAGGTGGAGGTTTAGAAATTTGAGAACCGGTAAGACTTCAAGAGAAAATAGATTTACTCAAAGGATGCAGAGAAGGCTCGGAATTATCTTCGGGATTGCCTGTATCCTTTTTATCGTAATGGTAGTTAAAATAATACTTATCCAGACAAAGAGCGGACAAAAATACGAAAAGATCGTATTAGCCCAGCAGGAATACTCGAGTACAAATATCCCTTTTCAAAGGGGAAATATCTTGGATTCCCAGGGAACAGCACTGGCTTCTTCTATAGATGTGTACAATGTTGTCTTAGACTGTAAGGCTCTTCATCAATCTAAGGAACTGGTCAAAAGCACCAAGGAAGTCGTAAAAATGTGCTTTCCGGAAGTTGATATGACAGACTTTGACAAAAAACTCAAGGAAAATTCCAAGAGTCAGTATCAGGTTCTGGCAAAAAAGGTAAGCTATTCTGAGAAAAAAGCATTTGATGAAGAATGCAAAAAGAGGACCAAGGATAAGACTAAGGATAATGAAGTTGTTGGAATATGGCTGGAAAAGCAGTATCAGAGACAATATCCTTATGGGTCTATGGCTGCATCAGCAATAGGATTTACAACTGCTGGTAATGAAGGCGTAACAGGCCTTGAAATGTACTACAATGACATTCTAAATGGAATGGATGGCCGCTCATACGGATATGTAAATGATGACAGTGATGTGGAAAAAACAGTTGTGGACGCAAAGAGTGGTAACTCCATACAGACCACAATTGACCATAATATCCAAAAAGTAGTGGAAGATGCAATCGTAAATGAAAATGCGGCTCATATTGATGCAACTCATCCAAGGGGGAGCGTACATACATCATGCGTTGTAATGAATCCAAACACAGGATCTATTCTTGCTATAGCAGATTATCCAACTTATGATCTGAATAATCCAAGGGACCTCTCTGGACTATATACGCCTGACCAATTAAATGCAATGGCGGACAATGATAAGATGTCGACTCTGAATTCCCTTTGGAACAGCAGCGTTATAACATCCACATTTGAGCCGGGATCAACATTTAAGCCCTTTACTGTAGCGGCAGGTCTTGACAGCGGTACACTTACTGGTGATGAGACGTTTTTATGTACCGGAGCTAAGGAATTTCCGGGAGGTGTACTTGTACACTGTATGGAGACAAATGGACATGGCGTAGAAACAGTGGAAGGTGCACTTAGAGATTCCTGCAATGTGGCGCTCATGGATATTGGAGAAAAAGTGGGTGCTGAGAATTTTGCATATTATCAGAGATTATTTGGATTTGGACAAAAAACAGGAGTGGATCTCCCTGGAGAAGCATATACTGCAACACTTTTGTACGATAAAAATGCACTTATGAAGCCAATCAACCTTCAGACCAATGCTTTCGGACAGAACTTTAATGTTACTATGATCCAGATGGCTTCAGCTTTTAGCTCGCTTATTAATGGTGGGAAATATTACAAACCACATATTGTTACATCCATCAAAGATAGCGATGGAAATACGGTCAAAGATATTGACCCTGTTGTTTTAAAGCACACAGTATCAGAAGATACATCACAGACATTAAGAGGATACCTTCGTTCTGTTGTCACAGCCGGAACCGGTAAGATTGTTGCAGTAGATGGATATGATATCGGCGGTAAGACAGGAACTGCAGAGAAACTTCCTCGTGCGGACAAGAACTATGTGCTTTCTTTTGAAGGATTTGCACCGGTTGATAATCCTCAGGTTATGGTTTATGTATCTGTAGATACAGTTAATTCTCAGGTCCAGTATCATGACCCAATTGCGAAGCAGATAGCACACGATATTTTTACACAGATACTTCCATACATGAACATTCCTACTACAGCTGAACAAGCAGCACCGGCACAGTAGAATATTATTGGATGATTTTGATTTTTAATTGTATATATTTCATTTTTTTCTATCCTAAGGTTGATTAGATTCTGATATTAGATTATATTATGACATTGTAGATTATGGCACATTTTGTGTTTTTACATGATTTACATCACATCTAATAGAAAAATAGAGGAGTTGTAATGACATTCGTTGAGATTTTGCCACTTTTTATTGCTTTCTTTACAAGCGCACTGATACTTAGATTTTTAATTCCATTTTTAAGAAAAGAAAAAGTGGATCAGACAGAGAGAGAAGAACTTAAATCCCATCAAAATAAGACGGGAACTCCTACAATGGGAGGAATAGCAATTCTGTCGGCTCTTTTCATCGGAAGTATATTTTTCGTTGGAAAGGAACCTAACATTATTCCGGTACTTATTCTTACAATCGGTTTCGGTCTGATCGGATTTATCGACGATTTTCTAAAGGTAGTCAAGCATAATCAGGATGGTTTGATCGCATGGCAGAAGCTTTTGCTTCAGATAGTACTTACAACAGTTTATGTTTTATACATCATTAAAAAATCCGGAATATCTCTTTCACTTATTATCCCGTTTACAAACGGAAGAGAGGTAAATATTGGATTCTGGGCTATAATACTTCTTTACTTTGCAGTTATCGGAACTGTGAACGGTACCAATTTTACAGATGGACTAGATGGGCTATCAAGTTCTGTCACTATTCCCGTTGCACTTTTCTTTGCTGCCGCAGCTGTACATCAGCATGCCAACATTGAGGCGGTAGCACTGGCTATGGCTGGAGCTCTTATTGGATTTTTGATGTACAATTGTTATCCTGCCAATATTTTCATGGGCGATACAGGTTCATTGGCGCTTGGGGGATTTGTGGCCGGAATGGCATATATGATGAAGATGCCACTTTTCATACTTATTGTGGGTCTTATCTATGTAGTAGAGGTTCTGTCTGTTATAATTCAGGTCCTGTATTTTAAGGCAACTCATGGAAAGAGGATTTTCAGAATGGCACCTATCCATCATCACTTCGAACTGGGAGGATGGAGCGAGACCAGAGTAGTAGCAATATTCTCAGGTATCACACTTCTTCTTTGCTTTGTTGGATACTGTGCTCTTTGATGAATAGTTCTTTGTCGTTATAGATATTATTTGGTTTTAAATAGTTTAAACAATGTAAACAAAAGAAGGCATAAATGTTAGAAGAAAAATATCTGGTAGTAGGAGCCGGAAAAAGCGGTGTTGCTGCCTGCGATCTATTACAGAAAAAAGGTAGATCGGCTACCTTGTATGATATGAATGAGAATATGGACTTTTCAGCTATTCAGGAATCACACCCGGACTGGAAGGGCATTGAATATGCAAATGGATTGTACAATGGAAAGCATAATGAAGGACTTTTTGATGGTATTACATGTGTAGTTATGAGCCCTGGAGTGCCTGTTGAGGGCGATTTTATAGATGAGATCAAAAAAAGATGGATCAAGCTGTCAGGGGAGGTTGAACTTGCATATTCGCTAGGACTTGGAGAAGTGTATGCGATAACTGGAACCAATGGCAAAACCACAACCACATCTCTTACCGGACAGATTTTTTCAAACTATTTTAAATCAGTTTTTGTGGTAGGAAATATTGGAATACCCTATACTTCAGTTGCTTTTGATACGGTATCTGATACCAAGATCATAGCAGAGATAAGCTCATTTCAGCTAGAGACTATTGATACATTCAAGCCTCATGTAAGTGCGATCCTTAATATAACGCCGGATCATCTAAACAGACATCATACAATGGAGAATTATTCTAGGATCAAGGAGTCTATTACTAAAAATCAGACATCAGATGATACATGTGTGCTTAATTATGAGGATGATGAACTAAGAAGATTTGGAGAGACTCTTAAGTGCAAGGTCATATATTTCTCTAGCAATAGGGAACTGCCTCATGGGATCTATTACAGAGACAAATCTATTTACAGCACCCTTTCCGGAAAAGAGGAAAAGGTAATTGATGTTACAGATATGAATATTCTCGGTGTTCATAATTTTGAAAATGCATCTGCTGCAATTGCTATTTCAGTTGCTGCCGGTGTGCCTATGGATATTATCAGAAATTCCCTAAAGGAATTTAAGGCAGTTGAACATAGAATTGAGTTCACAGCTGAGAAAAAGGGCGTAAGATATTATAATGATTCAAAGGGTACCAATACGGATGCTTCTATCAAGGCTGTACTGGCTATGGACAGACCTATTCTTTTGATCGGAGGAGGATTTGATAAAAAGATATCCTTTGACGAATGGGTGGAGACTTTTGCCGGAAAGGTTAAGAAACTTGTATTGATTGGCGAAACTAAGTATGATATCGCCAAAGTATGTGACAAATTTGGTTTTAAGGACTATATATTTGCAGATACGCTGGAGAAGGCTATTGATGTATGTGCTGAAAACGCAGTATGCGGAGACTGTGTTCTTCTGTCTCCTGCCAGTGCATCATGGGATATGTTCAATAGTTATGAAGAACGTGGAGAAATATTTAAGGATTATGTGAGGAAACTTCCTGAATGACAGAAAGAGAAGCTGATATACAAACTGAAAACGATAGGTCATATCGTAAGAGAAAACCATTTTCTGTTAAATATTTTGATTATGGTATTGTAATGCTGGTTGTTTTTCTCTTGGGATTTGGAATGGTAATGCTGTATAGTGCCAGTTCCTATACGGCAGCTATGCGTCATGGCTCAGCTTCGTTCTTTCTGATCAAGCAGGCCAGAACCACGATTATTGGTCTAGTGGGAATGGCTATTGTCAGCAGGATAGATTATCATTGGCTGGATAAGATATCACTGATCATATATATAGCTGCTGTTATACTTTGTATATATGTATTGCTTAGAGGTGCTGCATGGAATAATTCGGCACGTTGGATAAGACTGGGACCTATCAATTTCCAGCCTTCCGAAATAGGAAAAGCGGCAGTCATAATATTTGCTTCGCATATAATTAGTAATACTTCCTTTCGAAAGCGAAAAATTGAAGACAGGCTCAAGGCTCTCGCAATTGCAATTGCACCGCTTTTAGTGATTGTGATGTTGGTTTCTGTTACTAACCTTAGTACCGGAATAATCATTCTTCTTATTTCATTCGGAATGCTTTTTATAGCATATCCCAAGGCGAGGATATTCGTAGCCTTTGGCGGGGTAGGAGTAGTACTTGGCGGATTCTTTCTAAATGCAGCCGGATATAGAAGTATCCGTGTGAAGATATGGAAACATCCCGAGATGTATCCGAAGGATGGTTTTCAGACTCTACAGGGATTATATGCCATAGGTTCAGGCGGATTATTCGGCAAGGGACTTGGACAATCGCTTCAGAAAAAGTTTGTACCTGAGGCCCAGAACGATATGATATTTTCTCTTATATGCGAGGAACTTGGATTATTTGGGGCTGTATGCGTTATAATTATATTTGCCATTCTACTTTGGAGAATAATGAATATATCGCTGAATGCCAGTGATAAACTTGGATCATTTATAGCGGCAGGAGTAATGATACATGTCGCGCTACAGGTACTTATGAATATTGCAGTAGTTACTAACCTGATGCCTAATACAGGTGTCACATTACCGTTTATAAGTTACGGAGGAAGTTCAGTTCTGATTCTTCTGGCGGAGATAGGTATTGTTCTAAATGTATCAAGAAGTATTGATTTTTCTGCATAATGTCAGGATGAAACATGGAATATAGAAACACAATAAAATTGAATAATAATCCTTCGGAACCGCCGCAACCTAAAAAAACGGAGAGACCGAAGAAACAGGATAAACAAAAAAAACCCGATAAATCGAAAAAAAACGAGAGAAAACGTGACAGGAACGACAAAAAAGGGTATATTTCCTATCTAGATGATGATACTTTTGATGATAGAGTTATGGATAAATCTGAAACTCGGGGAAAATCAAAAGGCAAGAGAAAACGAGGATCGTCACTTTTAAAGATTGTTGATATTATCCTCGGTCTTGTGATAGTTGCCCTGATAACATTTCTTTTATCAATATCTGTTTTTCAGATCAGAAAAGTTACTGTGGTCGGAAGTAAGATATGGGACGAAAATACAATCAAGTCCCAGACTATTATTCAAAATGATTATAAGAATAATGGACTTTACCAGTATTTTTATCGTTTGATAAGACCAGTGAAGGAAATACCATTTGTAGAAAGTGCTAAACTTTCATTTGAGACACCTAGTCATCTGGTGATCACAGTTCAGGAAAAGAAATTACTGGGCAGGGCTCAGATGAGCGATGGAAAGTATGTTTATTTTAATGACGATGGTGTGATAAAGGAAATCTCAGATAAATTGGTGGATGGTGTATTACCGGTAAATGGACTGGTTATTAAAAAGCCAAAACCAAATGATAAGCTGGCAGTGGGGAGTGATTGCCTGGCTACTATGCTTAATATTGTAAAGTCCTTAAAAAAATACAATATTAAAATAGATACATTGGACTTTGAAAACAATGCATCTGTTAAAGTAAAGATAGGAACAATAACTGCAGATTTTGGTAAATTTTCATATATTAATGAAAAAATTATGAGATTAAACATCATATTGCCCAAATTAGTTGGTAAAACAGGTGTCCTTCACATGGAAAACTGGACCCCTGATAGTACAGACATAGTTTTTGAAATACTCTAACTGATTGAGATGTTTTCGAAAGTTTGTGTTGATATATTAGCCCAAAAATAATATTATATTTGTTAGTTGTATGCCAAAAAACACATTTGGCAACATTTGAAGCCAAGAAGGAGGAATTAACCTTGCTCGAAGTTGTAACAAACGATAACGAAACACAGGCGAGGATTATCGTAATCGGAGCCGGCGGCGGTGGAAATAATGCAATCAATCGAATGGTTGATGAAAATATGGGTGGAGTCGAACTGATAGGAGTTAATACCGATAGACAGGTACTTAATCTCTGCAAGGCTCCCACGACGATTCAGATTGGTGAGAAGCTTACAAGAGGACTTGGAGCAGGCGGCAATCCTGAAATCGGCGAAAAGGCCGCAGAAGAATCAATAGAAGATATATCTTCCGCAATTAAGGGTGCTGATATGGTATTCGTAACATGCGGAATGGGTGGCGGTACAGGAACAGGTGCTGCTCCTGTAATTGCAAAATGTGCTAAAGAGCAGGGAATACTTACGATCGGCGTAGTTACGAAACCATTTTCTTTTGAAAATAAGAATCGTTCTATTAACGCAAAGTCTGGTATTGAAAGACTTAAGTCTACGGTAGATTCTCTTGTTGTTATCCCTAATGATAAGCTTCTTGCTATTTCAGACAAGAAGATGGGTATTCAGGAGGCACTTAACTTCGCAGATGGAGTGCTTCATCAGTCAGTACAGGGTATCACAGATCTTATTAACGTTCCCGGACTTATCAATCTGGATTTTGCAGATGTTAAGACGGTTATGGAAAATAAAGGTCTTGCTCATATTGGCATCGGACATGGTAAGGGCGATGAGAAGGCTCTTGAGGCTGTTAAGATGGCAGTTGAGAGTCCTCTTCTTGAGACAACCATTACCGGAGCATCTCATGTCATTGTTAATATTACAGGTGACATTATGCTACAGGATACATCAGAGACAGTCGAGTATGTTAACTCACTTATCGGCGGCGATGGAGATAACGTATTTGTAGGTATCGTTCCTGATGAGTCTATGTCTGATGAGGTTCGCGTAACTGTTATTGCTACAGGTATGGTAGAAGAAGGCGATGAGACTCCTTCTTATGGTGGATTCAAGCCTAGCTATTATGATGTGAACAAGTCCAAGGCAACGCAGGCTTCAAGACCGGGATTCGGTCAGGCAGGTGCAGGATTTGGACAGAATAATGCAGGTTTTGGACAGGCTAACGCAGGATATGCACAGCAGGCTCCTACATATGGGACTGCTCCTTCTAAGCAGGCAGCTCCGGCTGCTCCACAGCAGAATATCAATTCATCTTCACTTAACAGACCGGTTCAGCCCAAGCCTACTGTTAAATCAGCAGACATTAATGTTCCTGATTTTTTGAAGAATAAAAGATAATTATAATTACACAGAACTTCCAAACCTCCATAAGTAAATCTTATGGAGGTTTTTTATTTGTATAGAAGTACAACAGGTTAGGCAAATATGTAAAAAAAATATATATGTAACCACAACATGTGGTAAAATAATCTATAACTATATACATGAAAAGGGGGCCTAGGTATGAAACTTGAATTTATTGGTGCTTGTCATGAAGTAACAGGTAGTTGTCACTATGTAGAGTGTGCTGGACACAAGATAATTATTGATTGTGGTATGGAACAGGGAGCTGATCTATATGCTAATCAGACGCTTCCGGTAAATGCTGCAGAGATAGAAGCTGTTCTGATAACTCATGCGCATATAGACCATTCAGGGCTCTTGCCTATGCTATATAATCATGGATTTCGTGGGACTATATATTCGACAGAAGCAACTAGGCAGTTATGCGACATTATGCTTCGAGACAGTGCACATATCCAGGAATCAGAAGTTGAATGGAAGAATCGTAAGGCACGTCGTTCCGGAGGTCAGGAAGTTGAACCCCTATATTCTATGAAGGATGCCTTTAGTGTTATTCAGAAGTTTAAGGGGATTCCTTATCATAAGGTATTTGATGTTAAAGATGGAATTACGGCTCGATTTGTTGATGCAGGTCATTTGCTTGGATCTTCATCTATAGAAGTGTGGCTGACAGAGGGCGATGAGACAAGAAAGATTGTTTTCTCCGGGGATATCGGTAATGCCAATAGACCACTTATCAAGAATCCGGAATATATATCAGAGGCTGACTATGTTCTGGAGGAATCCACATATGGAACAAGAGAACATGGAGATGATAATGGAGTCCCGGCGGACTTTGCCCAGCTTCTGGCTGAGGAAATAGGGCGTACACTTAAGGGCGGAGGCAATGTAGTTATACCGGCATTTTCTGTAGGACGTACTCAGGAGATGCTGTATTATATCCGTAAGATAAAAGAAGATCATATGATACCGGACATGGATAATTTCCCTGTTTATATGGATAGCCCTCTAGCGGTTGAAGCCACAAATGTATTTAATGAAAATATCAAGGAATGTTTTGATGATAATGCACTAGAAATGGTGAATAAAGGTATCAACCCAATAGGATTTAGAGGTCTTAGGATCGCTGTCACAACGGACGAGTCCAAAGCTATCAATATGAATGAAGATCCCAAGGTTATCATATCTGCATCTGGAATGTGTGAGGCAGGACGTATCAGACATCATTTGAAACATAACCTTTGGAGGAAAGAAAGCACAGTCTTGTTTGTAGGATATCAGGTTCCTGGAACCCTTGGATTCAACCTTTTGCATGGGGCTAAAACAGTCAAACTGTTTCAAGAAGATATCATTGTCAATGCTACTATAAAGGATCTTCCGGGAATCAGCGGACATGCGGATATGAATCAGTTGTTATCATGGATCAAGGCATTTAATAAACCTAAAATGGTATTTATTGTTCATGGTGATGATGATGTATGTGATGCGTATGCCAAGAATGTAACTGAAACAACAGGTTTTCCGGCTTATGCACCATATTCAGGAGATGCGTTTGATCTGATAACAGGTCAGCAGATCGCAGTTGGCAGTCGTGAAAAGACTCAGAAAAAGGCAGCGTACAGAGGAGGACGTTCCGCAATAGCAATCTATGAGAGATTGATGGGAGCAGGACAGAGACTTGTTAAAGTCATCAAGAATAATCAAGGCCTGGCTAATAAGGATATGGCAAAATTTGCAGATCAGGTCAATAACCTCTGCGATAAATGGGATCGATGATAATTTTATGTAACCAATTGGATCTTACATTCAATAAAAATATTTGAGTAAACATAGTATCTGGCAGTACTGAAAGGAATTACAAGATGAGTAATATGGTAACGGAAAGAGTCAATAAACTTAGAAAAATGATGAGTGATAGGAATATGTCTGTTTATATGATAACTATGGCAGATTTTCATCATTCGGAATATGTAGGAGATTATTTTATGGAAGTCCGCTTCATGTCGGGATTCTCAGGAACCAATGCGACAGTTGTCGTTACACCTGACAAGGCTGGACTATGGACAGATGGACGATACTTTATACAGGCCAAGAGAGAACTGGACGGTTCATGCGTAGAGCTCTATCCGATGGGTGAGGACGGAGTACCCTCTGTTCTGGATTTTATCAGAGAAGAGATGAAAGATGGCACAGGAATCGGATTCGATGGAAGATGCATAACAGTAAAAGAGTCAGAGGATTTATCGGAAATCGCAAATGATAAGAACGGAAGCCTGATGGTAAGCGAGGATCTGGTAGATACTATATGGACAGACAGGCCTGAACTATCTTCCAAAAAGGTATGGGAACTAGAGGATGATTTTTCCGGTGAAACAAGAGCCAAGAAGTTGTCATGGCTTAGACTTACCATAAAGGAACAGGAGCAGGAAGGATATCTGTTGAATGATCTCTGCTCAATAGCATGGCTTCTCAATCTTAGAGGAGATGATATTGAATCTGTACCTGTATTTTTATCATATTTTTATATTTCCAAAAGCCAGGCAATACTGTTTACAGATCCGGATATCATCAGTAATAAACTTATGGAATCTCTGTATTCTGATGGCATAAGAGTACTTCCTTATGAATCAGTATTTGAACTTACAGGCAACATCCCGGATGAGGTTATCGAGAAAAAAATATGGATAGATCCTGAATGCGTTACACTTGCACTTAAAAATGCTTTTCCAAAAGAAACAGAATTCTATTATGATGCCAACCCTATAGAGGAAAGAAAATCCATTAAGAATCCTGTGGAGATCAAGAATACAAGGCTGGCACATATTAAGGACGGAACAGCCCTTACCCACTTTATATATTGGTTGAAAAATCAGGATGTTTCCAAACTTTCAGAGGTAGATTGCTCTGACAGACTACTAGAATATAGAAAGAGCCAGAAGAACTTCCTGGATGTAAGCTTTGATACAATTGCAGCGTATGGACCTAATGCAGCTATGATGCATTACAGTGCTACACCTGAAAAATATTCCATGCTTGAACCAAAGAGCTTTCTGTTGGTAGATTCAGGCGGCCATTATCTCGAGGGAACAACGGATGTGACCAGAACAATTGTAGTCGGATCTCTCACTGATGAAGAGAAGGAGGACTATACAACAGTTCTTAGATGTCATCTTAGATTAATGGCAGCGCATTTTCTAAAGGGATGTACCGGACAGAATCTTGATATATTATCAAGAGAACCTGTTTGGGAGAGAGGACTGGATTATAGATGTGGAACAGGCCACGGAGTAGGACATATATCAAATGTTCATGAGGGGCCTAATTCATTTCGCTGGAGAATAACAGATAAGGGAAGAGCGTGGGCTCTTAACCCCGGACAGATAACTACTGATGAACCGGGTCTATATATTGAGGATGGCTATGGTATCAGAATAGAAAATGAGCTTCTGTGTCAGGAAGATGTCAAGACAGAGTATGGACAGTTCTATAGCTTCGAGACAATAACCTATGCACCGATTGACCTCGAACCTGTTATACCTGAGATGCTTACCCAGTATGAGAGAGCGACATTAAATGCCTATCACAAGATGGTATTTGAGAAGATATCTCCTGATTTTACAGGTAAGGAACTAGAGTGGCTAAGAGCTGCTACAAGAGAGATCTGATAGTCAGTGATCAGATTAAATAAAAGGTTAAAGTAAAAGCTTAAATAAAAGTAAACAACAAAAGAAAATAAGGAAATATATGAAATTATTACTGATAGATGGTCACAGCATACTTAACAGAGCCTATTATGGACTTCCTGATCTTACAAATAGTGAGGGAGTTCATACTGGAGCAGTCTATGGATTCTTAAATATGATGTTCTCTTTTTTGGACTCTGAGAAACCGGAATATCTGGCAGTGGCATTTGATTGCTCAGCTCCCACCTTTAGACACGAGAAATACAGTGAATATAAGGGCAATCGTAAGCCTATGGACCCTGAGCTCCGACAGCAGGTGCCAATGATCCAGGAGATCCTAGAGGCTATGAATATCCCGGTTATAAAGAGGGAAGGAATCGAAGGAGACGATATTCTGGGTACGCTGTCAAGGGTAGGTGAAAAGGCCGGAATGGAAGTCACCATAGTGTCCGGAGACCGTGATACACTTCAGCTTCCTACGGAAAAGATCAAGGTCAGTATACCGAGAACCAAGAAAACAGGCACTATAATTGAGAATTATTATGCCAAGGATGTAATGGATGTTATCGGTGTTACACCTATGGAATTCATTGATGTCAAGGCACTTATGGGTGACTCATCTGATAATATCCCGGGAGTTCCGTCTATTGGAGAAAAAACAGCTACCAAGATAATACAGGAATATAAGTCTATAGAAAATGCTTATTCTAATGTGGAAGCGATCAAACCGCCAAGAGCTTCTCAGAATCTTAAAGAATACTATGAACAGGCAATCTTGAGCAAGGATCTTGCCACGATAAGAGTTGATCTGAATATTGATTTTTCCATAGACGCTGCAAAATTTGAGAATGTATATACCGATAAAGCTTACCTCCTCTGTAAAAAATGGGATCTGAAGAATATCCTAAAGAAGTTTGAAGCCCCAAAAGAGATTGCCAATGAAAATGATCCTAGAGAATCTTTTACAAGAGTTGAAAATGGACAGGAAGAGAATGTGATCCAATCACTTATCGAGTCCGGCGATAGAGTTGGAGTATATATCCTAAGCGAAGGAAAAAGAGAAGACAATGTCATTCACGGACTTTTCCTTAGTAACGGAGCTAATACATATTTCCTTAGCAATAAGAATTACATAGATAATAAAAAAATCGATTATAATCAGCTTTTGGTTTCTTTTCTGGAAAAAGGGATCAGATTATTATTCGCAGATCTGAAATCAGAACTCTATGCTTTTCCGGAGGGAGCTGATTACAGAAATAAAAATATGGATAAGGATCTTTTCTTTGATACGTCTGTTGCAGCATATATTTTAGATCCATTATCTAATGATTATCCAATGGATCAGGTGCTAAAAGATGAAAAGGGTATGATACTTCCATCCCAGGCAGAACTTCTAAAGAAGCAGTCTATGACGGATGTTATCACTCAGTATGAACTAACAGGGAATCTGCTGGATGAAGCA
>JAGOLM010000056.1 GCA_017994075.1 Lachnospiraceae bacterium | reverse complement strand
GTTTCATTAGTCTCAGCGAAATATTCTCTTCTCTCTGAATGACCAATTACAACATACTCAACTCCAGCATCTGTAAGCATATTAGGTGAAATCTCTCCAGTATAAGCGCCACTCTCTTCAAAATAGAGATTTTCAGCACCTACACGGATATTTGTACCCTTACAAGCTTCTACAACAGGAACGATATCAATAGCAGGTACACAGAAAACTACATCCACATCATCGTTCTTAACAAGAGGTTTAAGCTCATTAACAAGAGCTACTGCCTCACTGGGAGTCTTGTTCATCTTCCAGTTTCCAGCAATAATCTTACGTCTTGACATAACATGCCTTCTTTCTTATATGCTTCAATTAAATGTGATCTTAATATTAAATTCAGAGACCGAAAACCAGTCCCTGAATTTATTATTCTTTGCTTATTTATCGTTAGCAGCAACAACTCCCGGAAGGTATTTTCCCTCAAGAAATTCAAGTGAAGCACCACCACCTGTAGAGATGTGTGACATTTTATCACCAAATCCAAGATTATTAACTGCTGCAGCGGAATCTCCACCACCAATTATTGTTGTAGCATCTGAATCAGCCATAGCTTTAGCAACTGCTATAGTTCCTTCAGCAAGTGAAGGGTTTTCAGAAACTCCCATTGGTCCATTCCAAACAACTGTCTTAGCATTTCTAACAGCCTCTGCATAGAGTTCTCTTGTCTTAGGTCCTATATCAAGTGCTTCCTTATCAGCTGGAATTGCTGTTATATCACAAATCTGTGTATCAATAGGTTTGTCGATAGGATTAGGAAAATCATCAGCAACTACTGCATCGATAGGAAGAAGAATCTTCTTACCAAGCTTTTCTGCCTTTTCCATCATCTCCATACAATAATCAATTTTAGTATCATCTACAAGAGACTTGCCGATTTCATAACCCTGACCCTTGATAAATGTATAGGCCATTCCTCCTCCGATGATAAGAGTATCGCACTTATCAAGAAGAGTATTAATAACATTGAGCTTGTCTGCAACCTTAGCACCGCCAAGAATTGATACAAAAGGATGAACAGGGCTATTGACTGCATTGCCCAGGAAGTCAATTTCCTTCTGCATAAGATATCCAACGACAGCTGTATCTACAAGTGAAGCAACTCCAACATTTGAGCAATGAGCTCTGTGAGCTGTTCCAAATGCATCGTTTACAAAGATATCACAGATAGATGCAAGATCCTTTGAGAAAGCCACTTCGTTCTTGGTCTCTTCCGGTCTGAATCTTGTATTTTCAAGAAGAATTACATCTCCATCCTTCATTTCTGAAACTGCTGTTCTAACTTTATCACCTACTACAGTATCCTCAGGAACAAACTTAACTTCCATACCAAGAAGTTCTGACAGACGCTTAGCAACAGGTGCAAGTGAAAGTGAAGGAACTACCTGGCCCTTAGGCTTGCCCATATGTGAGCAAAGAATTACTCTTCCACCATCATTAATAAGCTTTTTTATTGTAGGTATGGCAGCAACAAGTCTGTTCTCATCGGTAATTCTGCCGTCTATAAGAGGTACATTAAAATCGCAACGGCATAAAACTCTTTTGCCTCTTACGTTGATGTCATCAACGGATTTTTTGTTAAGAAGTGACATAGTATTTCTCCTTTATTTTATTAATTAAATAACTCATATTGCCGTAAAATTATATCAGTTATGCATTTTTTTCTCAACCTTAAAAGCAGATAAAATATAAAAGAGACCGGTCAATAACCGACCGGTCTCTAAAAATCTCATTTTATCAATTATTTGTTAAGAAATTTAGCAAAATACTTGATGGTTCTGCACATATTTGATGTAAAAGAGTTCTCATTGTCATACCAAGAAATAACCTGAACCTCAGTATTACCATCTTCCATAGGAACTACCATTGTCTGAGTAGAATCAAACAGTGAACCATATGTAATTCCAACGATATCCTTGGAAACGATAAGATCTTCATTATACCCAAAAGACTCATTAGCAGAAGCCTTCATCTTGGCATTGATCTCATCAACTGTTACATGACCCTTAACAACTGCTGTAAGGATTGTTGTAGAACCTGTAGGAACAGGAACACGCTGAGCTGCTCCAATAAGCTTGCCCTTAAGTTCAGGTACAACAAGACCAATTGCCTTGGCAGCACCTGTAGAGTTGGGAACGATGTTCTCAGCGCCAGCACGGCTACGACGGAAATCACCCTTTCTCTGCGGTCCATCAAGGATCATCTGATCGCCTGTATAAGCATGGATCGTTACCATGATACCTGACTGGATAGTTGCGAGATCATTAAGAGCCTTAGCCATAGGAGCAAGGCAGTTTGTTGTACAAGATGCAGCTGAAATGATGTTATCATTTGCTGTAAGGATCTCGTGGTTAGTGTTATATACGATTGTAGGAAGATCATCTCCTGCAGGTGCAGAAATAACAACCTTCTTAGCGCCGGCATCAATATGAGCCTGAGCCTTGTCCTTAGATGTATAGAATCCGGTGCACTCAAGTACTACATCGATATCAAGTTTTTTCCAAGGAAGGTTATGAGCGTCAGCTTCTTTGTAGATTTCGATCTCAGTTCCATCAACGATGATAGAATGATCAGTATTTGAAACCTTATCTCCCTTTGCGTATCTTCCCTGTGAAGAATCATACTTTAAAAGATAAGCCAGCATTTCAGGGCTTGTAAGATCGTTGATTGCAACGATTTCAAATCCTTCTGCCTGGAACATCTGACGAAATGCCAGACGTCCGATACGTCCAAATCCATTAATTGCGACTCTAACTGCCATAATTAATTCCTCCTAAAAATATTATTAAACAAATTTCTGAGTTGTTTCTCAGTCCGTTAAAAATTCTACATAATTCTGACTTGAAATTCAAGTAGATTAGCAAAAATTTCACAAAAATAAATATAAAAATAATCTTAAATTTTTATTTCAATCGGTTTTCTGTTCTTAAAAACATAATATGAATCAAATCCGCATTCATTTAAGATACCCGGAATTTCCTCAAAATGAAGACCGACATGCTGTGGTATATGAGCATCTGCTCCAATAGTCAACAGCCTTCCACCCAGTTCTTTATATCTCTTAATGATCACTTTATTTGGGTTTGGTTCTAACATTCCACATCTATATGAACCTGTGTTGATCTCAAGTGCTATATCTTTTTTTATTATTAATTTTAATATTTCATCTATAATTTCAGCATAATCATAATATGAGTATTGTCCATTTTCGCCATAATCTCTCACTCCGTACCTTATCACATAATCTAAATGTCCTAAGCTGTCAAATCCATCATAAGAACGAAGGTTGTCCAAAACACATCCAAAATATTCCAGATATGACTCTCTTATTGGTCTTCCCTGAAAATATTTTTTATTATATGGGTCCTTACCATGGCAAATATGAATAGAACCAATCACATAATCAAATGAATATTTTTTTATCAGATCAGAATTTGTTTTGGATAGATGTGGCATAAGTCCTAATTCAATTCCAGTTCCTACCGTAAAAGAATCAGAATTATATTTATCAGCCATTTTCTTCATATAAGGTATATATCTATCCACATCCAGATTAAAGTCTACATCAGTTATTGGAGTATCGATATCCATATGATCCGTAAATATAACACCTGAGAGTCCAATTTCTTTTGCTCTTTCTATTTGCTTTTCCGGTAGTGTCTCGCTATCTCCCGAAAAACTCGAATGCATATGTGTGTCGTAAAGCATATATCGCTCCTTTTAGTAAATCTGTAGTTATTAATTGTACATTTAATATTTCTTAGAAGTTTTTAAAATCATTAATTTTAAGTAATATACGGTATAGTTTTTTACTTCTTTCTAAGGGCCTTGACTTTGGATCTTATCCTTTGTAAAGCATTATCAACAGATTTTGAATCCTTATTTAATATTTCCGCTATTTTAATGTAATCATAACCTTGGAGGTTAAGTGTAAGTACTTCTCTTTCATAAGGGCTTAATAGTTTTAAAATCATGTTTCTCAAAAGCTTTTCATTCTCGATATCCATTAGAAGTCGTTCAGGATCAAGAAGCTCATCTACTAAATATTCTTCTGAAAACGGGTTATCATTATTATCAATCGATATATAAGTATTAAGCGGCTGATTCTTCTTTCTCGATGCTGCTTCTACAGCGTGAAGCATTTGCCTATTTATACATAATTTTGCAAAAGGATAAAATCTATCATTTTTATTTTTTTCGTATGTTCTTATAGCACCAAGGATGCCTATCATTCCTTCTTGCTCAAGATCCTCCTTTTCGCCTCCTATTAGAAAAAAAGAGCCTGCACATCTCTGCACAAGCTTCTTATATCTACTGAGCAATGCATCAGTAGCATCTTTAATCCCATTATTCGACATGGAAACAAGCCTCTCATCTGAGGCCATTGAAATATCTAATAAATTAATTATTTCGCGTTTTAACTTCAAAATAAAATATCGCTTTCACGTATATATTGCTATTTAACTTTGGATTTATATATTCTCTGTCTAACAACTTCATATGACAATATTCCAGAAGCAACAGAAGCATTTAGGGATTCAATTTCGCCATTAATTGGAATAGATGCAACCATATCGCAAGTTTTTCGTACCAACTGGCCTACTCCCTTTCCTTCATTTCCGATTACAATTCCTATTGGTCCGGTAAGGTTAAGGTCATACATAGGTGTTCCATCCATATCTGCACACGCAAACCATATTCCTTTTTTCTTAAGTTCTTCCATTGTTTTTACCAGATTTGTTACTTTTGCAACAGGTGTGTAGTTTATTGCACCTGCTGAAGCCTTAGAAACAGTTGAAGTCAGGCCTGAGCTATGTCGTTTTGGAATAATGATTCCATGAACACCAGCACAATTTGCTGATCTGATTATTGCTCCCAAATTATGAGGATCTTCTACATCATCCAAAAGAATTATAAAAGGATCTTCATTTTTATCAGCTGCACTTTGTAATATTTCATCCACTGTTGCATATTCATACGCAGCTATGTAAGCAACTACGCCCTGGTGTCTGTCTCCAGGACACATCTCATCCAGCCTGGATTTCGGTACAAAATCCAAAACTGTACTATTTTTTTTGGCTTCTCTAAGAATAGAAGAAATCGTACTATCCCTAATACCATCAAGTATAAAAAGTCTATCGATTGTCTTTCCTGCACGAAATGCCTCCAGAACAGCATTTTTTCCTTCAATTACTGAATCACTATCTCTCATATTTAGTTTGTCCGATTTCAATCGGAGCTTCCTTCCTATTACTTGTTATTCTCAATTTCAAGTATGTTAATTCCATATTTAACTATATCTATAATTCTGTCAGTCTTGCCATCTATATAAAGATATCCAAGCAAGGTCTCAAATCCGGTTGCTTTTCTGTAATCAGATAGGGACGCATTCTTTGCTCGAGTATGGGAATTAGCATTTTTTCCCTGTCTGTATATATCCTTTTCCTCGTCTGTAAGCCTATCCATAAGTCCATCCGCAATTATTGCCTGAGACTTTGCCTTGACAATATTAGCAGAATCCAGATGTAACTTCTGCGGAGCGCGATTTCCCTTTGCCATGACGATCGTTCTAACCACAATTTCAAATACGCCATCGCCAAGAAAAGCAAGAGCAAGGGAAGAATATGTTCTTATATCTTTTTTCTCAATATTAAATTGAGATGTAATTTCTGAGTACAGATCTTTTTCCTGCAATTAATGAACCTCTATCTATGTATTATGCCTATCTATGAATTATGCTGATCTAAATATACTACAAACATATATTACATATGTGTACATATTTATTTCAGTCCCTACATTTATGCTCTTTTCCAGTGAACACCATCTCTGGAATCCTCTAGCACAATTCCCATATCAAGAAGCCGTTTTCTGATTTCGTCTGCCTTGGCAAAGTCTTTGGATTTTCTGGCTTCTTGTCTCTCATTTATAAGATTTTCAACATCCGAATCCAAAAGTTCCTGTTTTCTCTCGACCTTGAGTCCTAGCACATCAGAAATTGCCAGGAATAAATCATTGATGTCTTTAACAAGTGAAACTGGCATATCTTCGGTAATTTCTGTGTTGGCCCAACTCACAAGGTCAAACAATGAAGAAAGTGCATCAGCCGTATTAAAATCATCATCCATAGCAGCTTCAAACTGAGTTTTTATTTTATTAATTGTATCATTAACTTTTATATTTTCCGCTTCTGAAACTGTATGATCATTGTTTTTTTCAATTATTTTCTTTAGTCTCTCTTCAGCATTTCTTATTCTTTCAAGACCATTTTTTGCAGACTCCATAAGATCTGCGCTAAAATTAAGAGGATTCCTATAATGAGCCGACAACATAAAGAATCTAAGAACAGCAAGATCATATTTCTGAGATATTTCTCTGACTGTAAAGAAATTATTAAGTGACTTGCTCATCTTCTTATTATTAATATTTAGAAAAGCATTATGCATCCAATATCTAGAAAACTCTTTTCCATTAGCAGCCTCTGACTGAGCAATTTCATTTTCATGATGAGGAAATACAAGATCCTCGCCACCGGCATGAATATCAATAGTATCACCAAGATATCTTTTACTCATTACAGAGCATTCAATATGCCATCCGGGACGTCCATCACACCATGGAGATTCCCAGGCGGGTTCACCATCCTTTTTAGGTTTCCAAAGTACAAAATCAAGAGGATTTTCTTTTTGTTCTTCTCCTGTTACTTTTAATTGACGCTCGCCAGATCTCAAATCATCAATATTCTTATGAGAAAGCTTGCCATATCCTTCAAACTTATTGGTTCTGTAATAAACGGTACCATCTGCCGCGGGATAAGCATATCCCTTATCAATAAGAGTCTGGATCATATCTATCATTCCATCGATCTCTTCTGTAGCCTTTGGATTTTGGGAAGCAGGGAGAATATTCATACCATTCATATCCTGCATGCACTCTTTGATATATCTTTCAGATATCTCCTGAGCAGTCTTTCCCTCAGCAATTGATTCTTTAATGATTTTATCGTCTACATCTGTAAAATTTGACACATAATTAACATCATATCCTTTATACATAAAGTAACGTCTTACTGTATCAAAGACTATCATAGGTCTTGCATTACCAATATGAATAAAATTATACACTGTAGGTCCGCATACATACATGCGCACCTTATTATCTTCAAGGGGCTTAAATTCTTCTTTCTTTTTTGTAAGTGTGTTATAGATCTGAATCAAAATATTCCTCCTGTCAAAGTAAAACATATATATGTCATAAACTATTATTTTCGACACTTATATACGAAATCTATTATTTAATATCGTCTATCTCTTGCTTCAAAATATAACAAATTCTATATAAAAAAGCCATTTAATGTAACTACTATTCATATTTATCTGTTTTAATCTATTGTCCGCTTGGGACAGGCGCTACATCCACCGCCCGCACATCCTGTTCCGGTAGAGCATGAACTCTCTGAGTCAAAAACAGATGAACTGGCTTCATAGATTGAGTCAAGAAGACAAACCGCATGTGCTGCAATACCCTCTCCACTTCCGGTAAATCCTAAATGTTCTTCTGTAGTTCCCTTGATATTCACCTGTGAGATATCTATCGCCAGAATTTCTGAAATATTTTTTCTCATATCATATATAAAGGGGCGCATCTTCGGTTCCTGTGCCACAATCGTCGCATCAATATTTGAAACAACATATCCATCGTGAAGAATTATGTCATTAACTTCTTCCAACAACTTCATAGAAGATATTCCTTCAAATCTATCATCATTATACGGGAAATGAAGACCAATATCGCCTTCTGCCGAAGCGCCAAGCATTGCATCCATTATTGCATGCAAAAGCACATCCGCATCTGAATGTCCCAACAATCCATATTCATAAGGGATTTTAACCCCTCCTATTATAAGCTCTCTTCCATTGACAAGCTTATGTACATCATATCC
>JAGOLM010000055.1 GCA_017994075.1 Lachnospiraceae bacterium | reverse complement strand
CTTCCATACGGAGGATTTGGGACTATTTGTGGTTTTTTGAGCGTATCACAGCTTAAGAAGATATCAAAAGAGAAATATCATACGTCAATCAACAACTATCTTATAGCTTGTTTTGTCTATGCAATATATCAGGCTCATCCCGGAAAGATCACCAAAAAACATCCGGTGAGGATTGCAGTTCCTGTTAATCTTAGACCTTATTTTTTATCTAATACAACTAAAAACTTTTTTGCTATGATATCTGCAGAGTTTTATCCTGAAAAAAATGAATATTCATTTGAGGATATTATGGAGATAACTAAAAACAGTATAGAAAGTCAGAAAGCCAAAGAAAATCTGGAAGCAATCTTTTCGTATAATGTTTCTAATTCTGAGATTTTTGCTGCCAGAGCAGTCCCACTTCCTATCAAGAATCTGGCTATGCTATATGTGTATAATAGGGCTGCGATGGCCAATACCACAACAATAACTAATATCGGTAACGTTAAGGTCATGCCGGAATATGAAGACTATATAGAAAATTTTTACAGCTTTCTTCCTTTTTCAAAGGGACAGAATCTTAAAGCTACGATAACATCCTACAAGGATAGTCTTGTACTTGGATTTTCTACACGTTTTATGGACACAACAGTGCCTAAGCTTGCATTTAGACAGATGACTCAGGATGGAGCAGATGTTTCGATAGAAACAAATGGTGAGTTCTACTTATAATTTTTTGAAAGATTGGAATAATAATGGGATATTGTGAAAGTTGTAAAATTACGATTCTGGATGATACAGAATTCTGCCCTCTTTGCCACAGCGGGTTAAAAAAAAGAGGCGATACTATTCCTAGTACAGGCTATCCGGATGTTCTATTAAAAAAGAAAAAAATTGCTGTGTTTTTTAATATTACTTTGTTTATAACTATTGCAACATTTATATTGAATGTTTTCCTGAATAGTATATTAAAGCTCGATATGAACTGGTTATATATTTTTTCTGCATCGCTTTTATATGTGGTGATCGGACTTAGACAGATAGCTACAGAATCAGGGTATATCAAGACGATATTCTACTATATGATAGGCGCTGTTGCTCTTGTGGTTTTTATTGATGTGGTGACAGGATTTTATGGATGGTCTGTTAATTTTGTATTGCCTGGAGCTATGCTTTTGTTGGATCTTGTGTTTTTTGTCTTAATGTGTGCTAACAGTAGAAACTGGCAAGGCTATATGCTTTATCAGATTTTCATGATCGTACTTGGACTTATCCCAATTGGACTAATAGAAAGTGGGATAGTAACACATCCTCTTATGTCGGAGATTGCCTTTTTATCAGCTGTTATTGTATTTCTAGGGACACTTATTATTGGCGGGCATAATGCCAGGGAAGAACTTAAGAGAAGGTTTCATATTTAGAAATATTTCATAATTGTTTTATGGCAATGAAAGCATGTTAGTTTTATAATGGTTTTATACTTGTAATTTAGATGGAGACAAAGTTAATGAAGAAAAATTTTGGAATTATATTGATATGTGCCTGTTTAGCCATAGGTATGGCAACAGGTTCTTTTTTGAGCCAGAGAGTATTAACAGTTAATGCAGCAACAATGCTCAGTCTTTCAAATAATTCACCAAAAGTTGGAGATAATATTACGGTTACTGTTAAGGGAGATTCTGCAAAAGAGAATCTGACTCTTGTTTATAGTAAATTACTTTTATCCTTTCAGGGTTGTACTGCAAATCATACCAATACTACGGGTTCAGTAGCATTTGAGGGTGGTTCTGCAAATATCACATTTAAGTGCCAGGCAGCTGGCAAGCTAGAACTAATTGTTAAGGATTCCAAGGGTAATACAGTTGTTTCCGCAGCACCAACTATTTCTGGAGGAGATATTCCAAAAGAGTATACTCCTGCAGCAACACCAGCAGCACCCACTACAGCTACCGCACAATTTACGATAGACAAAATAGGATATGTTGCTTCAGATAAGTTTACAGAAGCTGAGATCCCATCAGGATTTGCAACTACAAAAGTCAACATGTTTAACCATGATTATAAATGTTTGTCAAATGGAACATTTACACTTGTATATTTAAAAACTGCAACTGATATTACTGGTGCTGGAAAATTCTTTTATTTGGACACATCATCCAAGACTCCGTATGCAATTACGATGGCTGGAAATCAAAAAACATATTTTATTGTGCCAAATATATCTGTAGACCTACCGAATGCAGCGATGACTCAGAAACAGATAACCTTAGTTGGAGCACAGGTCCTAGGGTACACGATCCCACTTAAGAGCGGAGATAGAACCTTTGCCTATGGATGTGACCAGACCAAGGCATCAGGATGGTTCGAAGTTGATGAATCAAAGGGAACATATACAGCAATAGATGCAAAAAAAATCTCAGAAATTTCTGATAATGCAGTACCAAAAACGAAATCTGATTCTTCCAAAAAAGTTGAACCTGCAAAAAAGGCTAGCATTCAGCCTACATTTTTTGATAGGGTCAAGACACTTTTTACAAATTCTGATTTCCTTTTTGTGATTACACTTGCCGCTATAATAATTATACTGACTCTTATTATTAGAAATTCAAGAGTAGGTAAGGGATTGATGGAGAGTGATGAGGACGAAACAGATTCCTCCGAGGAATCTGAAGATGAAGAAATGGAAGCAGATTCATCAGAAGATTCTGAGAGTGCTGATACGGCAATATTAGATGACGATAATGAAGACGACGATTCTGAATACAGAGAAACACCTCTTGGATTTTTCGCAAAGAGGAGAAAAGAGAAAGAAGATGAGGAAGAATGGCGTCGTTTATCAGAGATGAATCTTGACGATTATTCATCGGAAATAATAGATAAAAAATCTAGAAATGTTCAGAACGAAAAAAGCAGATTAAAAGATTCTTACCATGATGAAAATGCTGGTGATAAATATGAAAATAAGGAGGATGACCTTCCTAAAATAGATATTACCAATTTTGATGAGGTGAATACTCCTACTGTTGAGGGGATTACAGGTATTAATGTAACTGGTATAGATAATAGTCTTCAATCAGATTATAAGACAACTGATACAACAAAAATCCCATCTGAATCAGATGATTTAAATTCAAAAAATCATAGTGAATCTGAAAAATATGATTCAGAAAATAGTAGTAGTGAAACAACTGATATTAAGAAAACGACAAAGGATTTTGATTTTATAGATTTTAATAACCTTTGATTTTGTAAATATAAGGAAGACATATGAATTATTCTAATCAGGCTGAAAACGCACTAAAAACTGCAAAACGAATTTCATCTAAGCTAAAGCATGACTTTATTGGTACTGAGCATCTGCTTGTAGGGCTTTTAAGGGAAGAAGAGTCTATAGCAGGTCAGGTACTGGCTGAAGAAAGCATTAATTCTGATGATGTAATGAACCTTATAACTGAACTCATGCATACAGAGGGCGGCACCGGTGTCATGGAGAGAAAAGGCTATACACCGAAGCTTAGACAGGTTCTTGAACTGGCGGAAGAACAGGCAAAAATGTCAGAGTCTTCTGAAATTGGAACAGAACATCTTCTTTTAGCGCTTTTCCAGGTAAGGGATTGTGCTGGACTTAGACTTATGAATTCTCTTAATGTGAATGAAAGCAGAGTTTTTCAGGACTTGCTCCAATCCATGGGAGAAAGCGGACGAATGTATAGTAGAAACGTAAATGCCAAGATGCAGCAGAACGGTGAAAACAATGAGTCGATTTTGAGTCAGTTTTCTAGAGATATGACGGAACTTGCTAACGAAGGCAAACTAGATCCAATAATTGGACGTGAACACGAAATTGAGCGTGTTATTCAGATATTAAGTAGAAGAACAAAAAATAATCCGTGTTTAATTGGAGAACCGGGAGTTGGCAAGACGGCGATTGTTGAAGGCATTGCCCAGAAAATAGAGAATGGATCTGTTCCGGAATCTGTGAGAGGATTTAAACTTATCTCACTTGATCTCTCGGGAATGGTTGCAGGCACAAAATACAGAGGCGAATTCGAAGAGAGAATTAAAAAGGTTATAAATGAGATTAAAAATGATGGGCATATCATTCTTTTTATAGACGAGATTCATACGCTTATAGGTGCAGGCGGTGCTGAAGGAGCATTAGATGCCTCAAATATTATGAAACCGGCACTTTCTAGAGGAGAGCTTAGAGTAATAGGCGCTACAACTATTGATGAGTATCGTAAACATATTGAAAAGGATGCAGCACTAGAGAGAAGATTCCAACCGGTTACAGTGGAAGAACCTACAGAAAAAGAGTGCATAGATATACTTCAGGGAGTAAAGAAACTTTATGAGGATCATCATAATGTTGAGATTACAGATGAAGCAGTTACCGCTGCAGTAGACTTGTCTACCAGATATATTACTGACAGATTTTTGCCTGATAAGGCTATTGATATTATAGATGAGGCTGCATCCCGTATCAGAATGAAAAAATCCACCAGCATACCCAGACTTGATGAACTGAAAATCAGGTTAAGAGGAGCTGATGAGAAACTTGAAGAACTTCTTATGGACGGCGACATAGCAGGTGCTAGAGAGATAAGACAGCAAATAAAGGAAGATAGAGAAGAAGTAGCCAAGCTAGAGAAGAGACTGACTGGTAAAAAAGGTGGAGTAAGAGCCAAACTTCATCCGGAAGATGTAGCTGAAGTAGTTGCAGAATGGACTAAGATTCCGGTGACTAAATTGACTCAAACAGAAGCAAATAGATTAATGAATCTTGAGAAGACACTTCATAAAAGGGTAATTGGACAAGAAGAGGCTGTAAGCGCTGTCGCTAGGGCTGTCAGAAGAGGCAGGGTAGGACTCAAGGAACCAGGTAGGCCAATTGGTTCTTTTCTGTTTTTGGGACCTACAGGAGTAGGTAAGACGGAGGTATCAAAGGCACTTGCTGAAGCAGTCTTTGGAGATGAAAATGCACTTATACGTGTTGATATGTCTGAATATATGGAAAAGTATTCAGTTTCAAAAATAATTGGATCAGCACCTGGATATGTAGGATATGAGGAAGGCGGTCAACTTTCAGAAAAAATCAGACGACATCCATACTCAGTTGTTCTTTTTGATGAGATTGAAAAGGCACATCCTGATATTTTTAATATTTTGCTTCAGGTTCTTGACGATGGGCATATAACAGATTCACAGGGTAGACGAGTTGATTTTAAAAATACTATTATTATCATGACATCTAATGCAGGAGCACAGGCTATTGTTGAACCCAAGCATTTAGGATTTGCGACGGGCGATACAGCCAAGGCTGATTATGAAAACATGAAAAGCAATGTTATGGATGAAGTTAAGAGGATCTTTAGACCGGAATTCTTGAATAGAATTAGCGAGACAATCGTATTTAAACCATTGACTAGAGATGATCTTCATAATATAGTCAATCTGTTATCTACATCACTTAAAAAAAGATGCAAAGAATCATTTGACATTACGCTTGATATTAAAAAAGATGTTCTTGATTATATCGTTGATAAGGCGTATGAACCGAAATACGGAGCTAGACCACTTAGAAGGAAGATACAGACAGAGATTGAAGATCCGTTATCAGAAGAGATTTTATACGGGAGAATAAAGAGAGGCGACAAGGCTTCTGTTGTGTCTGAAAATGGAAAATTGGTATTTAAGACACAAAACCATAATAAGAGTAATAAAAAGTAACAAAATATAAATAGGCTATTTTGAGAGGAGATAATAAAATGGCTGTTATTAAAGAACTGATTCGTGAGGAAGCAGATGGAACTATTAGTTTTGGAGATTATAGTCTGAGTGAAAAGGCCAAAAAAGACGGATTTTCACATGATGGTGATACGTACAAGATTAAGACATATAAGGATATTACAAAACTTGAGAAAAATGAAATGTTCGTCTATGAATCCGTTCCGGGGACATGTGCTGAACATCTAAAGGTCAGAGAGGATGAACTTTCATTTGAAGTATCAGGTGCAGATGATGCAGAAATCACCCTTGGACTTGAGCCTGAGACAGAGTATGAAATATATAAAGATGATATCGCTTCTGGGACAATGAAGACTAATCTTGGAGGCAAGATAACATTGTCAGTGGAGATTGACAATAACCAGTCAGTAAAAATTAAAGTAATTAAAAAGTAAATTTGGGATAAGTATTAATTGAAATGCGAGGGTGTCTGTCCAGACACCCTCATTTAATTAATTTGAGGAGAAAATGTGGCAAAGACAAAGAAAACGGTATTTTTCTGTCAAAACTGTGGATTTGAGTCAACCAAATGGTTGGGGCAGTGTCCGGAGTGTAAAGAATGGAATACATTTACAGAAGAGGTAATAACACCTCTTTCGCAAAAAAAAGAAAAAGAACTTAAAAATATTGAGACTCATACCCTATCTGAAATAACAGTGGATGCAAAACAGAGACAAAGTACTGGAATGGAAGAGTTTGATCGTGTCCTTGGAAGCGGAATTGTAAGTGGGTCACTTATTCTTGTGGGTGGAGATCCTGGAATTGGAAAATCCACACTGCTTCTTCAGACTTGCCGTAATTTATCACAGACGGATACTAGATTATTATATATATCAGGTGAGGAATCTCTTCAGCAGATAAAGATCAGGGCGGATAGAATGGGGGATTTTACGAATAATCTTGCATTTCTCTGTGAGACAAATTTATCAATAATAGATAGCGTGATCAGAAGAACTAAACCGGACGTAGTAATAATTGATTCCATACAGACTATGTACAACGAAGCGGTTGCCTCAGCACCGGGAAGCGTATCGCAGGTTAGAGAATCAACGAGTGTGCTTATGCAGCTTGCAAAGGGACTGGACATTACTATATTCGTTGTGGGACATGTAACCAAGGAGGGTGTGGTAGCCGGACCTAGAGTACTGGAACATATGGTAGATACTGTTCTATATTTTGAAGGAGATAGACATGCATCATATCGTATACTAAGGTCGGTTAAAAATCGTTTTGGCTCTACAGATGAAATAGGCGTTTTTGAAATGGTAACAGAGGGACTGAGAGAGGTTAAAAACCCATCAGAATTTATGCTTGAGGGACGATCTGCTGATGGTAGCGGATCAGTTGTAGCATGTGCAATGGAAGGAACAAGACCACTTCTTCTAGAAACACAGGCATTAGTAACAAGAAGTAATTTTGGGATGCCGAGACGAACATCGGCAGGCGTTGATTATAATAGAGTAAATCTTTTGATGGCTGTTCTTGAAAAAAGACTTGGCTATAGGCTTGGTGATTTTGATGCTTATGTCAACATTGCAGGTGGTATCCGTTTAAATGAACCGGCAGTTGATCTTGCGATTTGTATGGCATTAGTTTCGTCATTTAAGGACATAACAATTGATAGAGAAACAGTTCTCTTTGGTGAAGTCGGACTTGGCGGTGAGGTTAGGGCTGTATCTATGGCAGATCAGAGAATAAGAGAAGCAAAGAAATTAGGATTTAAGAGAGTTATCATGCCGATCTCGAACGCACGAAACATTAAAGAGGTTCCTGATTTTGAGGTAATTGGTGTAAGCACGGTCAAAGAAGCAGTAGAAAAGTTATAATTAAATGAGAAAAAGCCAGCATTCTAGATACTTAAATGGTACAAAAAAGTAGATATAAGGGGATGTTTTTGAATCTAGATATGTGATGTTAAATTGCAAAAAATACATTTATGCAAAAATGTACACAATTCTGACAATTATAAAAAAATCATTAAATATATCCAATTCAATAAAAAGCCAAACTTTTAGTTGACTTCATGGTGGTAGGATGATAATATACTACTTGCGCCAAGGAAAGCAGGAAACACAAAAGCTTCCAAAAGCGATTTAAATAAAAAGCGAACATTGATAACTGAACAGTGAAACAACCTTGAAAGATTCTAAAAAAGAGAATCATTATTGGTTACGAACGTAACCAAACTTACCGATCAGAAGATCGATAAGGAGAAAGATAATCG
>JAGOLM010000126.1 GCA_017994075.1 Lachnospiraceae bacterium | reverse complement strand
GCTTCCATCAGTGTCAGTCCGAACCCTTCACTCATTGAACCGGATATATATGCATCATATTTTACATATATATCTGTCAGATCATGCTGTCCCATCAATCGAATATATTTTTCAGCATTATTCTTGGCAATAAGCTCCTTAAGCGAATTTTCGTTGGCGCCCTTACCATAAATATCCAGCGTAATATCAGGAATATCGGATTTAGCCCCGACTACAGCCTCCACTATCCAATCGATATGCTTCTCATCTGCCAGACGGGACGCAGTAATTAATGAATGCGATTTCCTATTTGAAATAGATTGGCCAGAGAACATTTTATCAGAAGCCATCCTATCCTGATCAGTTCCATCATGGGGATGCTTCAGTTCATCCAAACTTCCTACCGGGATCGTAATTATATCCGGACAGGTTCCCATATATTTCTCAAACTGCTGCCTCATAAGCTTGTTTTGAGCATCTGTTGCGGTTATATAAAAATCGATATGCTTACTTTGCGAAAATGAATATTCATAATAATTATTCCACAGAATATTTATTTCATCGGTGCTTCCTTCGGAGAAATGATCTGCGTGGATCATCATACCAACCCTTGCATCTCTAACATTCTCTAAAATAGACTGCCCCACACCGGTAGTTCTATCTATAAGTACCACATCATTTTTCGTCAATGGAAGTTTCGATACCATATATCCCACTAGTTCTTCTTTTGAATAAAGTATCTTATCCGGAAACCGAAATATGGGCTTGTCATCATCATTGATCTCTTCATAAGCCACAGATCCATCCTCGTTGAAAAAACGTCTGTGATACATATGAGCCTTATTATCCAGTGGTGCATAATATTCCGTATATATCCTACAGTATGTGAAATAGTCCTTTCTTACCAAAAATCCATCAGAGACATACTCTACCCTATGTACTCTGTCGGTTTTATCATCAACCATATAGCAAGTATAGAAATTCCCGTTTCCCGGAAAAACATACTTCACCACGTTACCTTCTGTTTTTTTGGTAAAATCAACTCGATCAATAGTATTTTCAAACTGTACGAGGGTATAAGTAACAGGGCTTATTTTCGTATCTGTAAAAAAAGTATATAACCACATGATCTCTGAATCTTCGAATCCTATATTCTTGGTCATATGGGAGATATTTTCCATAGGAAACATATCAGTAAATATAAATTTTGCAGGTATTTTGGCTCTTCTAAATATTCCGGCTCTATAGCTCTGGGCGTATTCCACCCCACTTGATGCCCATCCTATTCCGAGATTGAAGTTGTAAACCATTTTATTCTCCATTCACATATAAGTAATTTATGGCAAAATTATATGCAGATTATACTTCTCATCCACATATACACTGCTAAGAAGTACATTTCGCATGATGTTTTTCTTGATTGTCTTTTCCATATTATCAAATGAGTACCGAGCTTCCTTTTGATACTCAAATACCAGATTTCTCTGAGCCGAGGCGCGGCCACTGACGGCAGCTTGTAATTGATTTAAATAGTCAACTTCTTCCACCCATGCATCATCAATAGCTGTAAGTGTTGCCACCCTTAGGAATTCTCTCAGTCTGCTTTTCTTGCCTAGATTCATCTCCTGACTTTTCAATCCGTCCCGAACTCTTTTCATTAGGAATCTCTCGATGTCTTTTTTCTTATCCGGGTCAAGATTCTCAATTAAGACATTTTTATTATCCGGCTCATGCCCATCGATTAAACTTCTTGCGTTTCCTATATAAGATATATTATCCATTAAATATCTTGATATTTCATCTCTTGTAATGGTCTTTTCTGTCTTAATGAAATCTCTGATATTTTCTCTTGCAACCCCTATAATTGCATTCTTATCTATGCCTGTTTCCAATTTACTAACCGGATTTATCACAGATCTATCTTCTATAATTGTGGTATTCCCATTTAACAGCTTGTCTCTCATTGAGTAGATAACCGTTCTCTGTCTCTTCATGACTTCATCATAATCCATGACCTGGCGACGGTTCTTTACCGCCAGATCTTCTGTCAGTCTCTGAGCAGAATTTATTATCTTTTTCAATCTATACTTTCCAATATGTTTTTCGCCATTTATGTATCTGTCTATATTGCTCTTACCATTTTGTGTAACGACCTCATCCTCTAGTGATACATAGAACCGGCTCATTCCTGGGTCTCCCTGCCTACCTGCCCTGCCTCTTGCCTGTCTCTCACCGCGGACATTTTCCATTCGTCCTATTCCTATAACTGCCAGACCTCCAAGCTCCCTGGATTTTTGATCAAGCTTGATATCCGTTCCTCTTCCTGCCATAGACGTTGCAACCGTTACAGCATTATATTTTCCGGCAACCCGGATGATCTCCGCTTCCCAATATTCATTGTTGGCATTCAAAACACTATGCGGAATAGATTTTTCCATAAGTAAGCTGGATACTGCCTCTGTATCTGCAATCGATGATACTACTATCAGTACAGGTCTACCCGAATCATGGTATTCCTCAGCACAATTAATAGCCTCCATAAAC
>JAGOLM010000018.1 GCA_017994075.1 Lachnospiraceae bacterium | reverse complement strand
CATTAAAATAATCATGTGTAAGATTCTTAAAGTACATTCTAACTATTGGAGAACATACTACAATAGGGGTCTGTCCCTTTTCTTCGAACTTATGGATTTCCTGACCGAGGACATCCATGATCTTTCTGACCGTTTCCGGATCAATAGTGAGATATGCTCCCTGCTCTGTCTGTTTAACTGAGCCCATAATCTCCTGCTCAAGCTTGGGATCAAGCGTAATAACATCTGATGTCTCATTTGCAGGAAAATATTTTCCTGATATTGCTCTTTTTAATCCTTGTCTTACATATTCGGTAAGCACATCTGAGTCTCTTGTGGTCGCCGCATGATCTGCCAAAATCTCAAAAACAGATAAAAGATCTCTTATGGATATTCCCTCACTTAGAAGATTTTGAAGAACCTTCTGTACTTCTCCAAGCCCCATAAGCTTAGGAACCAACTCATCAACAAGAACAGGATTAGTCTTTTTAAGATTATCCACAAGATTCTGTATATCCTGCCTGGTAAGGAGTTCTGCAATATGTGTTCTTATGACCTCTGTCAGGTGAGTTGCAATGATCGAGGGTGGATCAACTACCGTATATCCAAGACTCTCCGCTCTCTCCCTCTGTCCCTCTGTGATCCAAATAGCAGGGAGATGAAATGAAGGTTCAAAAGTAGGTATACCGGTAATTTCTTCCTCAACATAACCAGGATTCATCGCCATATAATGGTCAAACAATATCTCACCATCTGCAACCTGAATTCCTTTTATCTTAATTATATATTGATTAGGGTTAAGCTGAATATTATCTCTAAGCCTTATTATTGGAACTACAGTACCTAGCTCAAGCGCTATCTGTCGACGTATCATAACGACACGATCCAGCAAATCTCCACCCTGATTCGCATCCGCAAGTGGGATTATCCCATATCCAAATTCAAGCTCTATTGGATCAACTTGAAGCAATGAAACAACATTTTCTGGTTTTCTAACCTCATCCGCATCAGTTTCTTCCTGTTCCACAGACTCTACAGTCTGGGCTTTTGTTAGGTTTTTCTCTATGTTGTAACCTGCCAAAATAAAAGCAACACCTAGGCCTACAAATATAATATGATTCAGCGGTGTAAATATACCAAGAAATGTGAGAACTACACCCGTTATAAAAAGAACCCTTGAATTACCAAACAACTGTGAAACTAGTGTTACTCCAAAATCATTTTCGTTAGATCCCTTTGTTACCAAGATACCTGTTGATAATGAAATAAGAAGAGAAGGTATCTGCGATGTGAGTCCATCACCTATGGTGAGGATACCATACTGCATAATTGCATCCATGGCAGACATTCCACCCCTCATTCCCATAATAGTACCACCAATAAGATTGATAAAAGTAATTATCAATCCGGCGTTTGCGTCTCCCTTTACATACTTTGTTGCACCATCCATGTTACCAAAGAAGCTAGACTCATCCTGGAGTTTTTTTCTTCTCACAGCTGCCTCTACATCGGTTATGGCTCCTGTATTTAGGTCTGCATCAATAGCCATCTGTTTTCCTGGCATTGCATCAAGTGAAAATCTTGCAGAAACTTCTGCTACTCGTTCAGAACCTTTATTAATGACAATAAACTGAATCAGAATAAGTATTGAAAAGACTATACCGCCGATAACTAGGTCACCGCCACCTACAAATGTTCCAAATGTCTTAACTACATTACCCGGATTACCAGTTGTAAGAATAAGTCTTGTAGAACTTACATTAAGTGAAATTCTAAAAATAGTCGTAAAAAGAAGCATTGTCGGGAAAAAAGCCATATCCAGAACTTCCCTCATAACTATTGTATTTAATAGAATTATAATAGAAATTCCCATATTAAAAGCAAGAAGAACATCCAAAAGAAAGTACGGAATAGGAATGATGAAAAACAGTACAGCCGAAAGAAGATACATTACTACACCAATATCCATGCCATTGGTTTTAAGTCTACTCAGCATCTTACTCCTCCTTTCCAAGAATCAAACATCTAAACTAGTTATACTAATTGCAAAATCACCTTGCAATTTTATTAAAATTTTAACCAAATTGCGCACATCATAATATTACTTCTTCGTATTATAAACTAATGCAAGTATTTCTGCTACCGCTTCATACAGTTCCGGAGGAATAGCTTCGCCAATTTCAACTGTGGCAAAAAGTGCTCTGGCAAGAGGTTTATTTTCTGTAATCATTACATTATTTTCTCTAGCCTTATCCTTGATTTTTTGGGCAATATATCCCTCACCCTTTGCCACTACAATAGGTGCCGGATTATCATCTACATTATACTTAAGTGCCACCGCTATATGCGTCGGGTTGGTAATAACTACATCAGCCTCAGGAACGCTAGACATCATTCTACGCTGTGAGGCCTCCTGCATCTTTTGTTTCTGTCTCTGCTTGATCTGTGGATCACCCTCTGTATCTTTGTATTCGTCCTTAATCTCCTGTTTGGACATCTTCATGTCTTCAGAAAACTTCCGCTTCTGGAATATCAAGTCTAAAAGACCAACGGCAATATACAAAATGCTTATTTTTAGTCCTGTGTCAATTATGATTCCACCTATAAGTGATATTGCACCCGAGAGTTCGATATCATATAAAAGAAAGATCTCATTAGCCTTATCCTTAAGATTAATATAAGCTACCAAGAAAATCACAATGACCTTGATTATGGATTTAAAAAGTTCGAATAATGCCTGTTTTGAAAACATTCTTTTAAATCCACTACCAGGATTGATCTTATTAAGATCAGGCTTAATAGGATCAGTACTTGATTGCCATCCAACCTGAATTATATCTCCTAAAAAAGAAAGAATAAATCCAGCAATAAGAAAAGGTGCCATAATAAGTATAAGCTGAATAATCACATAAAAAGACAACGTAGTTACAGCCTGAACTGTAACTCCACTCCTGTTAGCTTCGACAAAATCCGGAAGCTTGTCAGCATATATCCATGAGAACATATTGATAAAACGAGTTCCCATGGTCCCAGAATAAAATTTCAACGTCAAAAAAAGAGCAAGAAGTTCAAAAGAGCTTGTTAGTTCCCTGCTCTTAGCAACCTGCCCTTTCTTTCTGGCATCTTGCAGTTTCTTCGGCGTAGCAGCCTCGGTTCTCTCTCCACCGGGACCCTCTTTTGGTGCAAAGAACTGTAAGTCATATTGTATTATCAGTTCATCATCATACATCTACTCTAGCAACCTGACCATAGAAACTATCATATTACGCATCTCATCAAAAACCATATCTGCGACCTGCGGAAAAATAAAAACTATCAAAAAAAGCACTGTAAATCCGAGTAAGATCTTAAGCTGAACACCTATAGAAAACATATTCATCTGAGGTGCAACCTTGGCAATAACTCCAAGGACAACATTAAGCATCATCGTACATGCAAATACCGGAAGTATAATTCGAAAGGCTATTATAAAAAAATCAGCCATATAAGCAGTTATCAATTTAACCATTCCAGCAGATTGAAAATTAGCGCCTCCAAGCTTAATAAGCCTAAAAGAATCCATAATTGCTCTAAATACATATCGATACATACCAGATACAATAAGCATCATGCTTATAAAATAGTAATACAACTGTCCTGTCATTGTTACAAGACTCCCAGTAGACGGATCAAACTCCGTTGCCATCGAGAGTCCAATGTCCATATCGATTATATCACCTGCAAAAATAACAATATATGTACATATATTAGCAGCAAAACCTATAAGAAGGCCTGTTATGGCTTCTTTAAGTACTAAAACTGCATATCCTGCAACTGTTGCGTATGTATATGCCTCTTCCGGATGCAGCGCCTGAAAAATAATCACTGCAGCAAAAAAGGAAATGCCTACCTTTACTCTCCTAGGAACATTTTTTGTAGAAAAAAATGGAGCCACAAAAACAAATGTAGATATTCTAACAAGAATAAGCAGAAAATATTCAAAATCGACCAATGAAAAGGTTAAATTTACTTCTCTCATAGTTTACTTAATATATATAGTAAAATCAGACCATAGTTTGGTCATGAAGCCTGTAAGATTCGTCATTATAAGTGATCCAAATACAAGCAATGATAAAAAGATACTTAGAAGCTTAGGCACAAAAGTAAGTGTCTGTTCCTGAATCGATGTAACTGTCTGAAAAATACTTATAATAAGTCCGACAATCAGCGAAATCAAAAGCATAGGTGCAGAATTTATTATAATCTGATATATAGCCGTACGCATTATATCCAGCACATCACCCTGTGACATACAAACACCTCCAAATCAAAAACTAATAAAAAGTCCTTACCAAACTACCAATTACAAGATTCCATCCATCAGCAAGAACAAATAGGAGTATCTTAAATGGCAACGATATCGTAGTAGGCGGTAGCATCATCATACCCATAGACATTAACACCGACGCCACAACCATATCTATTACAATAAAAGGAATATATATTAGGAAACCAATTATAAATGCAGTTCTCATTTCACTTATCATAAATGAAGGAGCTAGCACATAAAGCGGTACATCATCCAAATCCTTGTATGAAATATGCGCAATATCACAAAGCATCTTGAGATCCTTGGTCTGAGTCTGTCCATACATAAACTCACGGATAGGTTCCTGACCTCTTTTCAATGCCTCTTCCTGTGTTATCTCACCCTTATCAAAAGGCTGAATCGCTTTATTGTTGATGCTCATCATGGTAGGCCACATAATAAAAATCGTCAAAAACAGAGCCAATCCAATCAGTATCTGATTAGGTGGCGATGTCTGGGTTCCTATTGCTGCTCTAACGAAATGAAGCACCACAATGATCCTGACAAATGATGTCATCATCATCAAGATCGCAGGTGCAAGAGATAAAATTGTGAGAATCAAAAGTATTCTCACCGTTGAAGTAAGTGTTGCCGATTCACCATTAAGTGTCAGATTAAACACCCCGCCATTGCCTGTAACCTGATTACTGGAATTGGGAGCACCTTTGGTAGAACCATAATTGGAAGACGTATCACCAGATGACGTTCCAGTAGCATATACACGTCCTGCTCCAATTCCTGTCAGTGAAAAGACAAGAACAAAAACGGCAAAAGCTATCGCTATACGACAGTACCATTTTTTTAATTTTAACATTTTAGTCCTTTTTATTAGGAAAGCTATCGCCGAACTTTTTCAAAATATCTTGAAAGTTCGAATTAGAATTAACAGTATTATTTTCCTGCACAGGAAAAATCTCGTCCTCTTTCAACTCACCAAGAAGAACAAGTCCATCTTTTCCAACGCCTACAATAATATATCTGCCGCTTCCCGCTCTTACTATCGAAATATACTTATTTGTAGAAATCTTGATGGTCTCAATAATCTCAAGATTTCTATTAACTGAATGAGCCTTTTGATAATTTGCGATCCATTTAGTTGAATAATACGTAAGTATCAAAACCGCCACAAATATGAAGAGCGTTATAATGAGCTGCAATAAACTTTCGCTCGTAGAGCTCAAAAATATCATTTTAGCCGATTACTTTCTTAACTGCCTCGAGAACACGTTCAGCCTGAAAAGGTTTAACAATAAAGTCCTTAGCTCCTGACTGAATAGCCTCAATAACCATTGCCTGCTGGCCCATAGCTGAGCACATTATAATAGCTGCATTGGGATCATTGGCACGGATTCCCTTAAGCGCCTGAATACCATCCATCTCAGGCATTGTTATGTCCATCAGAACAAGATCAGGCTTACACTCTGTATAAACATCAATAGCTTTTTTGCCATTTTCAGCCTCTCCAACAATGTTGTAGCCATTTTTTGTAAAGATGTCTTTAATCATCATTCTCATAAATGCTGCGTCATCGACAATCATAATATTCTTTGCCATTGTTTTTTTCTCCTATCAATCATTCAATATTTCAGTTATACGAATACCGAAAGACTCTTCAATTACAACTACTTCGCCTCTTGCAACATACTTGCCATTAACCAATACATCAATAGGTTCACCAGCGATCTTATTTAATTCTATTATAGTACCGGGGGTAAAATCAAGTATCTCCTGAATAGATTTATGCGTTCTGCCTAATTCCACAGTAACTTCTAGCGGTACATCCTTAATAAGATCTATGTTTTCCTGCAACGGTATCATTGGGTTGCCACCCGTAAATGATGTAAACTGTGCTGGTTGAACATCCACAGGCGGGACCTGCATCATTGGTTGCTGTACCATTTGTTGTTGCATCATCGGTTGTTGCATCATCTGTGGTTGCATCATCTGTGGCTGTGCCTGCATCTGTTGCGGCGGAGCCTGTTGTAACTGCTGTTGATTTTGCGTTTCCAAAGACCCCATCTGCATTTCGCTCTGTGGGACTTGTCCTACCGAGCTCGGCGCATCAGCATCACTTGCAGAAGCATCAGAATCTGCTTCCATATTGCTCAGTACATCATTACACATCTCATGTACTAAGCTGATAGGATACAACTGCATCATCTTGCTGTCAACCAAATCACCAATTTGCAAATGAAATTCTATTTTTACAAAAATGCCTGCTAGGAAGTCATCTATTACTCCGCCTTCCTTGGCATCAGCAAGATCTATAAGATTCGATGTAGGTGGGCTGATATCAATCACCTTATTCAACATCGAAGAAAGCGATGTTGCTGATGATCCCATCATCTGGTTCATGGCTTCGCTGATCGCTGAAAGATGAATCTCTCCCAGCTCTCCGGTAACATTTACTCCGTCGCCACCCATCATTAGGTCTGTTATGACCTTAACATCTTGTTCCTTTAAAACTAGTTCATTACTTCCGTTTAATCCCTTAGTAAATGTTATTTTAACAAGAACACAAGGTTTATCATATTCATCAATTATTTGTTGCCATGTTGCCGATGAAACTACCGGCGTAGAAATCTCTACCTTTTTATTAACCAGTGAAAAAAGTGCTGTGGCCGCCGTACCCATACAAATATTTGCGACCTCACCTATAGTATCAGATTCCTGCGTAGAAAGATGATCCGTGGAAGTCTCTGAAGAATCTCCGCCGCCGGAGGAAGCTCCTCCGTTAAGAAGGGCATCAATCTCTTCTTGTGATAAAGATCCGTCACTCATTCTCTTCTTTTTCCTCTCTTATCACCTTAGTCACCCTAACCGCATACTGTTTACCATGTGTTCCCGGTAATGCTTCAAACTTTTTAATATCTCCAACATAGACCTGAAGTTCATCATCGACCTTGGTATCAAGTTTAATTATATCTCCTCTTCTCAATGTTGAGAAATCATTGATAGATACAATTGAATTACCTAGAACTACATGTACAGGTATAGCTGATTGATTAATTAATCGTTCTACAGTAGCACTATAGCTTGCGTCATTCTTGTCCTGAAGGTTTGAATACCAGAACTTAGTGTTCAAATTATCCATAATCGGTTCTAGCGTAATATATGGTAAGCATATATTCATAAGACCTTCAACATCACCTATTTTAACATTAACCGTAATTACTGCCGTCATTTCAGACGGTGAAATTATCTGAGCAAACTGAGAGTTTGTCTCTATCCTATCCAGTCTTGGATTAACATCTATAACATTACTCCAAGGTTCCCTCAGGAGGTTAACACAGATATTCATTATTCTTTCAATGAGAAGAAGCTCTATTTCCGAAAAGTCTCTCAACTTTTCAATAGGTTCTCCGGCTCCACCTAGTAATCTATCTACTATAGCGTACCCCAGTTTTGATGCCATTTCAATAATGACATTTCCCTTTAGCGGAGAAAAATCAACAATTCCCAATATTACAGGATTTGAAAGTGCATTTGCAAACTCCATATATGAAATAGCCTCGGCATTCATAACCTCGACTGATATGTTTTTTCTTAAATAAATCGGGAGATTCGTGGAAAGCAGTCTTCCATAATGTTCAAAAACCATCTCTAATGTTCTGAGATGCTCTTTTGAGAACTTGGATGGTCGGGCAAAGTCATATTCCTTTACCTGATTTTCACTGCTCTTTTTCATCTCCTCTACATCAACTTCACCACTGTTCAGCTGTTGGAGGAGACTATCTATCTCGCTCTGCGAAAGTACATCACTCACGGCCCGATCTCACCACCTTTCCAGTTTATGTTTCTTACTGAAGAGTTGCTGTCCAGCCAACTGCAGTAATCAGATCTCCGCCAAAGGACTTAGCTAGTTGGTCCTTAACTTCATTCTGAGCTTCTTCTGCCTTTGACTGCAGTTCATCAAATGTATACTTTGCAACTACCTTACTGACTGTATCTGTAATTATACCATTATAAGTCTTCATTTTATCTCCGCCATACGTCGCATAGTCTTCACTTTTTTTATTGATGGTGATCGTAATCTTACTGATGGAGGCATAATGTGCTACTCCATCGCTGCTACTTTTCAGATTTACTGTAATTGCATCTGTAATTGTATATGGTTCCTTATCAGCGAGACCTGTATCTCCATTGGCATTAGTAGCCTCTCCCGATGTAAGATCAAGGTCGATTGCTCCTGCTACTTTGGTAATTAGATCATTAGCTTTTTTGGTCTCTGGAAGAATCGTAAATGTAAGAAGTGCCGTGAGTACAAGATTGATCAAAACCAAAAGTAAAGTTATTATTGTAATTAAACTCTTTTTCATCTAAATTAGAGTCCCCTTTCAGATTGAAACATTTATGTCAATTTGCCTTGGTTATATTATTCGTATTATCTGTACCTTCGCTCTGACCTGATATTTCAGAACTCAAAGTATTGTATATCTTAATTGTTACTCTTCGGTTAAGTGATCTGCCATCAGCCGTATCATTGGAAGCAATTGGATCATATTCTCCTCGTCCCGTTGACACAATGTTACCCGGATTAATTGTCGTCTTGCTTCTAATATAATTGGCAACATATAGTGCTCTATACATTGATAACACATCATTACTCTCATACTTAGGACTATGTATTGGAACTGAGTCTGTATGACCCTCTACTTCTATTAGATTATTTCCATATGACCCTATAATATTAGCCACTTTGTTAAGAAGCGGTTCAGCATCAGAAACGATTTCAGCCTTTCCTGTATTAAATAAAATAGATCCATTAAGGGTTATCGTAACATACTGGCCATTAAAATCGAGCTGAACCATGTCCTGAATACCAGAAGCTTTAGTTGCATTTTCGATATCCTCTGCCATCTTCTCGCTCTCAGATATGCCTTTTTCTTCATATTGATTTTTCAGTTCTTCATTAGAAAGCTTTTCTGAATTATCGGTTTGATCCTTACTTCCCGAGTTCTCACCTTCATTATTCTCAGATCCGGAAGATCCATCTGAAATACCCTTTGACTGCCCTGTATCTCCGACATTCTCTTTATCTGAATCCGCATTGTTACCGGAATTTTTTTCATCACCCTTTTTTCCAGTCGATTCATTCATATATGCATCAAACTGTTGAAGTGCACTGACACCTGAGGATATAAGACTTCCATCAGTATTACTAACAGAAGTACCTCCCGCAGGAAGTATACTGAACTGGCTCGAAAGAGATTGAACAACAACTTCATACTTCTTGGTATCAACAGATGACATTGAGAAAAGTAACACGAAGAAACATAAAAGCAAATTCATTAGATCCGAAAATGTACTTTGCCAAAGCGGAAAGCTTTTGGGATCCTCAGGTTTCTTCTTCATTAATTCTCACCTCCGCCACCTTCAGATGAGCCAATTCCTTCACGCTTAGCAGGGGACAGGAACGTCTTTAACTTTTCTTCTATTATTCTTGGGTTTTCACCAGCCTGAATAGAAAGGATACCCTCAACAATAACCTCTTTAAGTGCTATTTCATGTGAGTTATTATCCTTAAGCTTTTCGGCAGTAGGACCAGCTATCCAGTTTGCAAGAAGTGAGCCATAAAGAGTAGTGATCAATGCAACTGACATATTGGGTCCGATAGATGAAGCATCCGACAAATCCTTAAGCATGTTTATAAGACCAATAAGAGTACCGATCATTCCCCATGCAGGGCCCATATCTTTCATTGTCTCTTGAACTGTCCAGACCTTTTTATGTCGCTCTTCTATCGCTCCGAGTTCGGTTTCCAGGATTCCTCTTACAAGATTCGGATCCGTACCATCGACAACAAGCATTATGCCTTTTCTTAGAAATGGATCTTCAATATCATGTGTTGCCTCGTCCAAGGCAAGAAGGCCTTCCTTACGAGCTACATTAGATAAATTGATTATTGTGTTTATGACCTCAGCCGGATCCTGTTTGGAAGGTTCCTTAAGTATAAGTAATAATCCCTTAAACCCGTTTAAGAATTCATCCAATTTAAAGCATGTCAAAACGCACGCAAAGGAACCACCGAATGTGATGATTATGGAAGGAACATCGATATAAGCGGCAATAGTCGAGCCAGAAGACAATATTCCATATACCACCATGACGCCGCATAGAATAATGCCGGCTAAACTTGCTATATCCAAGGTATACTCCTTCCCAATTCTAGTAAAATATTTATTAAAGCGAAAAGTAATTTTTAATTTTTAACCAATAAGTACACTTATGGATTATCACTAATTTCACTTTTTAATCTTACTAGATTATGTACTTTTTGTCTACTTTTATTTTCTACATTTAGTATTAAGCAAACAAACCACATACAAGAAAATTGAATTTCTTGTATGTGGTCATATCTAGTCTGACTATTCAGTCAATTCTTATATTTCTACATCTTTTATCGTTTCAGATTTACTAATTCTTCAAGAAGTGTATCTGAGATTGTAATGATTCTTGAATTTGCCTGAAAACCTCTCTGTGTTGTTATCATATCCGTAAACTGTCTTGCCAGATCTACGTTGGACATTTCCAGCTGTCCAGTGGTCATCTTACCACCATCTGCAGTTACCTCTACACCGATTCCATTAAATTCTCCTGAGTTTAGTGTTGTTGTATAGCAGTTATTTCCTACACTCTCAAGACCTGATGGATTGGCAAACTGTGCAACAGCTATCTGTCCCAAAAGAACTGTATTACCATTGTCGTATGATCCAAAAATCTTACCATCCTGTGCAATAGAAAGTCCTGTCATAGCTCCAAGTTTTTTTCCTGTTCCAAGAGTCTTTGTTATATCGCCCTTTAGAATACCCATCGTTGAGGCTGCTCCATTGTCTGCGGTCTTTACCTGAGAAAAATCAATGTTTACATTCCTAAAATTAACCCCAAGCGGAGAAAGATTAAGATCAACAGATTTCTGTCCTGTTTCTCCTACATATGAAAATGAACCATCTGAAGGATCAAACTTAACTGTATAGTCTGTGGTATCTTTTACAACTACAAGTTTATTACCTACAAACTGTAAAGGAGCTGTTATATTGGCTCCATCTACTTTAAGTGTAGAATTGGTTATTGTTTTTGCTTTTTCTGAAATAGCTGTATCAGACACACCATATATCTCTCCGAGAGAAAAGAATTTTGTATCGCCTGAACCATCTGTAGCCGTAAAAACATATCCTAAGCTGCCATGGGTCGCATCTGTTTCAGGTTTGCCATCCTTATCAACCAAAGTGCCCGGAGTAGCCATATCAAGCTTGAAATATTTAGATGTTCCCGCACTATTTGTTGATTTAGTCCAAAGAGCATTTGTAGCTGTAGATGTTCCGCCTGTACTTGTTGCTGCAGGATCTGTACTTGAAAACTTGCTGGTAGGTGAATAAGTTGATGCTCTCTGTGTCTTATTACCAAAAAGTGCACTCCAGTCGTTAGTTGTATCCAATGTCGTTGTATTATTTCCGGCAGCATCCTTGACATAATCCTTATCGTCTATAGTAATACCTGCCTGGTTGTTTGATTTTGTAAGAATAGATTTACCATTAGCATCAGTGATATCTGAAAGTGAAATCGAATATTCGCCTTCATCTGCATCAGTTTTATGAAGCGAGAATTTTGCATTATATGAGTATCCAAGGTCATCATAAAAGTTTAGACTCATAATATATCCATTTTCGCTGTCTACTGCCGGAGTATTCTTATCAAGAATTCCACTTACTGTACCCTTTGTTGTGGCTTCTGGCTGTGATGTTCTGTTATCTTCAGACATAACGCGAAGAGGGCCTACGGAATCCTGCTGAATACTCATGTTCTGCTTATTAACGCCCCATCCCTGAACCATATATCCTGTTGTTGTCATAGCAAGGTTACCTGCCTCATCAACATAAAAGGATCCGGCACGAGTAAACATATTCTGACTTCCATTATTAACAACGAAAAAATTTGTATTCTGAGCATCTGTCAGTTTAATATCTGTGGCATCTCCAGTGCTTTCTGCTGCACCACCTGATGCTATAGATATCTTAGTTGCTCCTGTTGTTACGCCCAGACCGATCTGATTGGCGTTTTTACCGCCAAGGTTCGCTGTTGGTCCGCTAGCTCCAGAAGTAGTCTGATACATAATATCCTGGAATGTGGTGGATGAAGATTTAAACGCCAGTGTATTAACATTGGCAATATTATTACCTATTACATCCATCCTGGTCTGGTGCGTACGAAGTCCCGCTACACCAGAGTAAAGTGCTCTCATCATAGGACACGACCTCCAATTCGTCGTGCTGTGAAAGGATTACCGCTTCTGTCATTCGGCGGTAAAATTAGCCCCCATTAAGGTCCGGCTCTAAGCTATCACAGCTCCATCTATATTTGTAAAAACATTATTGTCCGTAGTATTCTTTTCATCCATGGCGGTAACTACGGTCTGCGTAGGTACATTAACAATAAATGCCAGTGAATCTACCAGCACAAGTGAATCATTAATACCCTTTGCATCTGCCTGTTTGACACCGTTAGAAAGTCTCTCACTCTGCTCAGGAGATAGTTCTATCTGTCGTTCCATCAAGCGTGTAGCCGCATGCTTTGAAAAATGTACCTCAGAGGAATTCCCGATTTTCTCTTCGACTTTTTCCGAAAGCACTTCCGAAAACGGAGTAACTTTATCGGAATAAGATGAAAGCGACTTATTACTCTTTGGCAGGTATTTGTTCTGAACCTGTTCTATTGAAGTAAAGTTATTTCCAATTTTATTCATTGCAGTTCCTCCTTTCCGTAAAATTAATCCTTCATTAATTATTATCGGTTATTTTGAATTTTTCTTTAGTTCTTCTAACCGTTTTGCAACAGAAGTGATTTTTTCTGCATCTTTAGCCGATACAAATTGTTTAGCATATGTAGAAAGCGAATCATATAACGTTTTAGCTGCAGTAAAGCTCTCTTCGTCCTTTAATGTAAAGTTATCAGCTGAAGGTACTTTGGAAAGAAGTGTGGAAAGTGAAGAGGCAGCCAATTTAGATTCATAGTAGCTGGCATCTTTTACGCCGATAATATCCTCTGCTTTGTATTCCTTATCATTAACACCTATATAATTTCCATCATCCTTCTTGGTATAGTAATCAACTATTCCTGTAACATCCCCATTATCTGTTCCGATCGTTACATACTTTCCAACAAGATTAGCTGTTGACATTCCATTAACGCTACTAGAAACACTCTGTGTAGCTTCGACCTGTGAAAATGTTGCCATTTCCGATACATACTGAGAATTTTGTGTGGGTGACATAGGATCCTGGTACTGCATCTCAGCTGCTAGAAGTTTTAAAAACATATTCTTGTCATAGCTAGTTCCTTTTGCTGCTTTTGCTGATGCCGGCTCCGCTCCGGTACCTGTGCTCTGTGCGCGCTTTGCTGCGTTAGTAGAATCAGATATATTACCATTTGTAACATTAGCTTGTATAGAAGACATAATTTTTCTCCTTTCTATACTTAATTAATATCATTAAGCTGTGTAATCAACTGTGTTGCCTTGCTCTTTCATGATCTGAGCCGTAAGTAATTCTTCTTCTGTCACCAGACCTCTTAAACCATCTAGACTATTCAAGTTAATTCTTCTGGTTGAAGATCTGTTGTCAGCATTGCTTTCTGTTTCATTGCCTTCTCCTCTTCTGTCCTGAGAAAACATTTCAAAACCTGTACCGCTCTTTTCCTGATTTTCTTTAAACTGGTGGGCTCCAACTGAGATTTCAACTGCATCTATCTTGAATCCCTTCTCATCAAAGTTCTTCTGGAGTAGCTGCATCTGATTTTCAAGAGCATTCTTGACGTTCTCATTTTCAGTAAATATCTTTGCTCTCAGTGCTCCATCCTTAGATGAAACTTCCATAAATATCCTGCCAAGTTCGTGAGGATTAAGTACCATTTCCATGGTGTGTTCTGTATCTGTAATTGTAACCTTAGCATTTTGAACAATCTGATTGATTATATTTTCAGTATTGGCACCCTTGTAGCTCAAAGTAGAAAAACTAGTTGCTGTTGTAGTCTGCTGATATACACTCTGAAATGTAACCGATGAATTATTAACATTTACTCCCACTTCAGAAGTTAAAGCTTTTTCAGAAGCTTTTGACGTTTCAGGTAACTTGGTGAACTTCGAAGAATCATTGTTGGATCCATCATCGTTCTGACCGGATTCTGAATTGCTAGTGTTTTCTCCTGTAACAACTTCAGGCAATGTCTCATCACTTTTTCCATCAGATGTTGTATCAGTATTGTTCTCTGCTCCCGGTGTTCTGAGATCTACGACCTGAACCTTTGCCCCTGAACCATCGTTTTGGTTTCCATTAGCATTTGAACCGGAGCTTGAGTTGTTTTCTGTAGTAGCATTTGTAATATCAGCATTATTTTCACTCTGCGTACCATCAACTATTGCCTTGTTTGCATCAGATAAATTCTTCATTTCATCTGTAGTTTCAGAAACTGGTTGCATCGACGACTGATCTGCTGCTTTATTATCACCAGGTTGCATTACAAGATCTTTTGATGATGTTCCATTCATATTATTTAGATTTGCATCAGAAAATATTCCCGTAACATCACTCATAAGTTCTTTAATGCCGTTTGTCAGCAGTAAATTTTGAGCATTTCCGTTACCAACAAGATAAGTTGCAAGACTAAGGAGATTAGACGGATCTTGAAGATCCTCATATTTTAATCCTAATTTTTCCATTGCACTTTCAAGCTGTTCATCAGACACTCCAAGTCTCTTTTCAATCACATCTTTAATATCATTTGTGGTTTTGTCCTTAAGCTTTGGTGTTCTGTTGTCAATCGAGTTATCTGACTTACTTTCAGAAACATTTGTCGAAAGTTTTCCGTCAACTGCACCTGTATTAGCCCCTATTTTATTCTTATTAACTGATGATGAACTCTTTTGCGAATCTGCAGTCTTGTCTGTCAGATTGATTGATACTTTTGAATTCATCGTTATTGAATAGGTAGATATTACAGATTTGAGGGAACTTATCCCATTAGAAGAGTTTATACTCTTCAAGCTGCTCTGATTTAAATCCTGTACAATATTTTTAAATTCACTTTGAAAAGACAAAGCATAAGGATTGTCCTTTTTATCGGTGTTTTTGTTCTGATCTGATTTGTTCAGATTCTGTACAGGAAGTTTAACAATATTGGCACTGGTCATACCTCATATTTCCTTTCTGTCTGGATATCAGATCCTTATGGCTCCATGAGTTTCGTAACCTGAGCAGCGGTTGTCTGCGTCATTTGGCCTAAGATCTTACCTCTTGATTCGCTATCCATAGCATTAAGGATTTTAGCTACGAGCGGCAGATTATCTGTCATTGTATCAAAAATAGATGCTGCCTGAGCAGGTTTCATAGCTGAATATGTCTTAACATAGTCATCTAACTGTGCCTTATCCTGCTGTTGCTCTACAACTTCCTTGTATATAGCCTGAGCATTGTCGGGGTCAATACTCTCATAGTACTCCTTATACTTACTTATATCGGGTGCATTTGATGAAAAAACAACCTCTTCGTCAAATTTTTTCTTCAAAGTTTCAAAATTTGCTTCATTATTTTTATAAGTTTTTAATTCTTCCACCTGTGATTGAAGATCCGCTATGGTCGCCTGATCGGCTGATAACTGATCATTGGACTTCTTTAATTCCTTTTCAAGTTCCTTGATACGATTTACAGCATCAGAAAGGTTAGTATAGTTATAGCTTTCATTTCCTGTTTTCTTTGTATCACTATAGTTTGTACTGTTAGGTAGTATTTTATTGATCACTGGAACATCCTTTAAAACAGGATATAAAACTGTAGACCCAAATCCACCAACATCCATTTTAATCAATAATCCAAAGATGACGAGCCACACAGCAATTATCAGAATGACTGCGATCGCAACTGCCAGTCCTCCTCCTACCGTTTCTTCCTCTTCTTCGTCGTCTGCAGGTGTCTCTCCCTCTTTTCCGACTTTTTTAGCCTTATTAGCTTCAAGCTTCTGCTTTTTCTTCAGCTCTTTTTGTTCTTTTCTGGAGAGTTTATCTTTTTTTTCGTTGTCAGCCATTAGTCTAACTCCTCGCCGTTGTTATGGTAGGTATAAGCCACCAGTTCATCGGTTTCCTTGCCTTCTTTGTATATAATGTCAGTTTTGAATTTTTCAAAAGCTTTTTCCTTTAGTTTTTCGTAAGTTTTTCTTTCCTGCATTGCCATATCAAGCTTTACTCGCTCCGATTCAAGTCGCCTCTGAGCTGCATCTACCTTCCTGATTTGGTCCTTTATAATATTTCCCATTTGATCGATGGCGCTTTTCAGAAAATGTATCTCTTTTATATCCAAGCTTCCAGTTTGTTTCTCCTTAAGCTGGTCTGTGTATCCCTTACGTCGGATGAAAAGTTGAGCCAGTTTTTCCTGCTCATCAATAAGTGCAGAATTAGCTCTCGCATATTCTATTTTTTGCTGAGCTTCAAGCTTTTCCTTAATATTAAGGATATTCTGCATTTTAAAATGGAATGCCGGCATCTAATTCTACCTCTTAAGTTTCTTCCTCCGGAAACATAACGCATAATTCATTTACAATATCTTCATATTGAAACTTCTCATCTGTTCCCTGTCGTAAAAATTTATTAACTTCATCGATTTTGGAAATGGCAAAATCAATGTTTTTATTAGAGCCCCTTTTATATGCTCCGATATTAATAAGGTCCTCTGCCTCCTGATACGTAGCCATAACATTTTTTAGTTTTCCCGCAGCCTTTTTATGATTCGAATCGGCAACGGCACTCATAACTCTTGAAATGGACTGTAAAACGTCGATAGCAGGATAATGATTAAGCTGTGCTAACCTTCTATTAAGCATAATATGACCATCTAGAATAGATCTGGCTGTATCAGATATAGGTTCATTAAAATCATCGCCATCTACCAAAACTGTATACAATCCTGTAATACTTCCTGATCGAGCATTACCAGCTCGTTCTAGTAACTTTGGCATCTCTGAATATACACTAGGAGGATAACCCCTTGTAACAGGAGGTTCTCCTGATGCAAGTCCAATCTCTCTTTGGGCCATGGAAAAACGTGTAAGCGAATCCATCATAAGAAGTACATCCTTGCCCTGGTCTCTAAAATATTCAGCAATAGCCGTAGCCGTTTTTGCAGCTTTATTTCGAATAAGGGCTGGTTTATCTGAAGTCGCAACTACCACAATAGAGTGTCTCATTCCTTCTTCGCCCATATCATTTTCAACGAACTCCCGTACTTCACGTCCTCGCTCGCCAATAAGAGCAATTACATTGATATCTGCTCTTGTGTTTCTTGCAAACATACCCATAAGTGTACTTTTTCCAACACCAGAACCTGCAAATATTCCTATTCTCTGACCCTTACCAACGGTTATAAGGCCATCTACTGCCTTGACTCCCAGTGAAAGTGGTTCCTTTATGATTACTCTTTCCATTGGATCGGGAGGCTCAGCCTCTACCGGATATGATGCCTTGAGATCAAGTGATTCATCTTCTCTTAAGTCCGTAGGTCTGCCAAGGCCATCCACTGTATGCCCCAGCAAATCATCTCCAACAGATATGCTTAGAGGCTTTCCTGTATTTTGAACTACGCATCCAACACCAACCCCTGTCATATTCTCAAAGGGCATAAGTAGTAGCAAATTGTCTCTGAATCCAACTACTTCAGCCATGATCTTTCTGTCACCATCGGATGTACTTATTTCGCACAAGTCATTCAAACGTGCTTCCGGACCAATAGACTCTATAGTAAGTCCAACGACTTTTGACACTTTTCCAAGGCTGTTAAAATATGTTCTATTGTATAAGACCTTATATTTTTCAGTATCTATGGCCAAATCCCACCTCGGTTTCAAAACAATATTTAAGATGCAATTGATCTAATATCACGTATCAGATTATCCAATTCAGTATCCAGCGAACAATCTATTACTCCATCATCTGTTTCGATCATACATTTGTCCTGATCCATAAGTGAATCTTGCGTAACCGAAAGACTAATGCCATCCTGTATCGATTCCTTTAGTTCATTTATTTTTTCTAACACAGCATCATAATTTTCTGTTCCGACTCTTATCAGAATATCCTTGCTTCCATCTGTATGACTAAGTGCCTCATTAATAAGATTAAGCATAATATCTGATTTGCCTGAGAACTGACACTTGAATACATTTTCGACAACATCTACCACCACATTCAGGATATCCCTTTCCATGGTGTTTCTCTCTTCATTTATTTTTTTAAGCTCTGCATGGAGTTCTTCCTCCATTAATGTTCTCTTAACGTTAATTTCATTCTGCGCTTGAATAAGACCAGCTTGATAACCTTCATTTCGTCCATTTTCCTGTGCATTAGAAAAAGCAGCCTCAGCTTCGCTTTTCGACTCTTCCAATATCCTTTCGGCCTCACTTCTGGCATTGTTAATAATGTCATCCGCTTTTTCCTTAGCTTCTTCCTCCATCTGTTTCAGTTGTTCTTCTGAAACAAAATCGGCGGGGACATTTTCCTCTCCGCCGAAATTTTCCAATCCAGATTCATCAAAACTGAAAACCTGATTGCCTTCTTCATCAAAAACAGGATTGCCTTCCTCATCGAGCACAGGCTGTTTTTCCATCCTCAGCTTGGCGCGAAGAGCTTTTTCCTGCTGTTGCTTAAGAGCATTCAGTTTTTTCTCCACGAGACTGTTATGGTCTATTTCTCTAGGATTATCCTGATTCTCTCTAATCTGCATATTAAAAATTATATTAGACAACCAGATCGTCACCTCCGCCTCTTGAAATTATAATTTCACCGGAATCTTCAAGCTTTCTAATGATTCCAACGATCTGCTGCTGAGCCTCTTCAACGTCTTTCATACGAACAGGTCCCATATAGTCCATATCTTCCTTAATCATGGCAGCCATACGAGTCGACATGTTCTTAAATACAACATTCTGAACTTCTTCGTTAGTACTCTTAAGTGCAACACCAAGCGTATTGTTCTCTACATCTCTCAGAACTCTCTGAATAGATCTGTCGTCCAGTAGAAGAATGTCCTCGAATACAAACATCTTCTTTCTAATATCTTCTGCAAGCTCCGGTTCATCGATCTCAAGTGATTCCATGATCCTCTTTTCTGTACGTCTGTCTACAGAATTTAATATTGCAACAATAGAATCTACGCCACCGGCACTTGTGTAATCCTGATTGAGAAGGGAAGAAAGCTTTCTTTCCAAAACTCTCTCTACTTCTTTGATAACATCAGGTGATGTTCTGTCCATAAGTGCTATTCTTTTTGCTACATCTGCCTGCATTTCAGGGCTAAGCGCCCCAAGTATCTGAGCAGACTGTGATGGTGACAAATACGCTAATATCATTGCAATCGTCTGCGGATGCTCATCCTGTATAAAATTCAACACCTGCGCAGGTTCTGTTTTTCTTATGAATTCAAAAGGTCTGACCTGTAATGATGCCGTAAGTTTCGAAATAACATCTTGTGCCTTATCATTACCAAGCGCTTTTTCAAGCAACTCTTTTGCATAACCTATACCACCCTCAGCTATGTACTGCTGTGCCAGACAGACTTGATAAAATTCACTTATAACGCTTTCTTTTATCTCCGGTGAAACGGACCTGGTATTTGCAATCTCTAGAGTCAGCTCTTCTATCTCTTCTTCCTTGAGATGTTTAAATATTTCAGCAGACTTCTCAGGACCGAGAGTTATAAGTAATATGGCTGCTTTTTGCACTCCATTCAGCTCTTCATTTGCCATCCGTGTTTAACCCCAGTCTTCATTCAGCCAATTCCGAAGAAGGTTTGCAACCGCCTCCGGATTCTCATCAACAAACTTCTCTATCAAAAGCCTAGCCTCTGACTTTACATTAAATCCAATATCTTCAAGGTTCTCTTCAGCCCTTGTATTCTGATTTGCCAGAAGGTCTTCAACTGATACTTCTTCTTCAACTTCCTCTTCCTTTTCGCTTCTAAGTGATCTGAATACTACAAACCCAAGCAGAGCAAATACTAGAAGAGCAATTATTATCTGAAGATAATCCGTTATTGTCCTGCCGCCCTTCGATTCCACAAACATCGGAACCTGATAAGCCAAGATTGAAATATTATTTGTAGATATTCCAGTTGCCTTTGCGACAGCATTTTTAATGTCTTTATTGACCTTTATCTGCTTAGTAGCACTGTTCTTGGCTCTAAACTTGTCAAATGTAGTTCCCTTCAGTTGTCCATTCTTGGTCATCTGGTCTTCATCATATTTGACAATTGTAGTAGCAGTTACAGATATGGATGATTTGGTAGCATCAACCTTACCAACTTCACCATCTGTTTTTGTTATAAGTTCATTAGGAAGATAATCATCGTTAATTGAACTTGACTCTGAATGTGTAGTACCCGTATCCGGTGTTACATAGGTAGTATCATCCTTATTTGATCCGGTACCCGGCTCACCCCCAGTACCACCGTCCGATGACGAACTTGTCTCAGAATGAGAATCCAGATATCCCTGTTCCTTACCATCGGCAACGTAGTATTTATAATCAGTTTTCTGCTCCTTTGAAAAATCAACAGAAAGGTTGACAGCTACATTTACATTATCATAGATTGGAGAAATGTCCTCATTACCACTAGCCAAAATTGCCTTGACTTTGTTAGACCATTTCTTCTCAGCCTCAGCCTTGTATTCCTGATTTGATGTTGCTGTAGAAATATCGGTATTTTCTTCCATACCCGAAAACAGAACAACACCATCATTATCTGTTACATTAATATTATCAAAAGACTTCTTATTCAGGTTTGCCTTAAGCATATTGGCTATGCCCTTAGCTATCTGTTTCTTGTCATAGTCGCCTTCCATAAAAGTAACCATAACTCCTGCCGAAGATTCTTCCTTGCTGGCAATTATAGTTCCATCATCATTAGGGACATTAACATTTACAGCAACTGCCGAAACCCCCTTCATTTTTAGGAAGTCCTGTTCAAATTCGCTTTCAAGATAAGCTCTGTATTTCTTGCTCTTATCTGCCTCTGTAGTAGCAAGAGAACCTGAAAGAGCAGTATCAAGTGTATAGTTCTGTGTACTTATATTATTTGTTCCAAGAAGTAACGACGCTTGATTCGAATCTGCTTCATGTATCTTAAATGTGTAATTTCCATCACTCTGGCTGAAATCATATGTGATCTTATTATCTTCTAGAAGACTCTTTATAGACTCTGCCGACTTGGCATCATCTGTAGCCTTTAGTACAACCCACTTGGGTCTGGTTACAACTACACTTAATATTATAAGAGCGATTATAACAACGGAAACAGAACTGATCAGTATAGCTTTTTGCCTAATGGTAAACTTCTGCCACCAATCCTTTATCCTATCCAACATCTTTTGAATTCGTTCAGGCATCCTTGTCTCCTCTTACACCTATTTCTCAAAACTAAATTACATTTTGCCTTGTATATCTCGCTTATTAAATCTGCATATTCATAATTTCCTGGTACCCTTGTATAAATCGATCACGTATAGCTACTGTATATTGAAGAGCTGTAAGAGCTTTCTGCTGCGCGATCAAAAGATCATGGGTGTTATCTGATTCACCCATTGCAAACTTCACTTCCTCATTTTGTGCTGTATGCTGAAGTGTATTGGTTTCATCAACCACATTCATCGCAGAATTTAGCACATCTCCAAAGTTCTTTACCTCACCAGTTTCTCCACTTGGAAGATTTTTTGCTATTGGTGAGCTAGGAGTAAGACCGTACTGTGACTGAATTGCCGAAACATCCATTTATTTATCTCCTAATATTACTATTTATCATGAACTGGTACCGATCGAGATTCCGGCCTGTGCCATAGATTTTACCGCATTAAAAGCAGTTACATTGGCTTCATAAGCACGGCTTGCATCGATCAGGTTAGTCATCTCTGTTACTGTATTGACGTTTGGTCTGGCAACATACCCATCAGCATCTGCATCCGGGTGGCTCGGATCATACTCCATAATATAATCGGTTGATTTATCATCATAAACTGATGATACCCTAACTCCATTACCCTTAAATTTTTTTGCGTATTCAAGAGTATCATTAAATGTAACCGGATTAAGCTGTTTTTCTTCAAAAATTACAGATTTTCTCGTATACGGAGTTCCATTCTCTGTACGAGTCGTATTGACATTTGCTATATTCTGCGCGATCGTATCCATACGAAGACGTTCTGCAGACATACCAGAAGCGCAAATATCGAAAGATTGAAATAAACCCATGTGTTAATCCTCCTTTATTATTTAAGAACTGCCTTAAGTCTAGAAAAGTCATTAGATACACTTGTTGTAATAGCCTGATACCTCAGCTGTTCTGATGCAAGCTCAACATTTTCGGTATCAATATCTACATTATTTTTATCCAGTCTATAGGAAAACATAGGAGCATCCACATACTGAACCGCATTAAGGTCATCAGTATTAAGAGCAGCTACTCTCTTATCCATGGTATTGGCTCCATTTCCGAATTCCATAAGCTTGTTTTTCAGCACATCTTCAAAATTGACATCCTGTCTCTTATATTGAGGAGTATCAACGTTTGATATGTTATTTGAAATAACCGTTTCACGGAGATAGCTGGCGTCTGCAGCCCTATCCATAACATTGATATAATCAAATGCTTGTGAATTAATCATAATATAACCTCCGACAATTTACCTATTCTCTATCCATTATAATAAAAATCATTAAAAACACAAGGATATTTACGATATTTAGTACATATCGACCTAAATTTATACAACATCTACCCAATATATAGAAAAATGAGAAAAGCGATCCGAAAATCCCTTTTCTCATTAACATCATATCCATATATTAACTTTATTATATATTGTTATTTCAAAAAATAACAGTATTTATTTAATACATTAATCTACTTTTTTTAAAACTTTAAGCTCATCGAATACAAGATCATTAAGAACCTTGATATATGTTCCCTTCATTCCTGAAGATCTAGACTCAATAACACCTGCAGATTCAAATTTTCTAAGAGCATTAACAATAACAGATCTTGTTATTCCAACCTTATCAGCAATCTTTGATGCGACAACAACTGATTCATCGCCTTCCATCTCATCAAGGATATGTGTGATCGCCTGAAGCTCTGAGTAAGAAAGTGTACTTACAGCAGACTTAACTACCTGTTTCTTTCTGGCCAGTTCTTCATTCTCTTCATTTACAGATCTCATCATTTCAAGTCCAACTACTGTAGTACCATATTCGCATAGGATAATATCATCTATGTCATAAGATCTTTCATTTCTGTAAAAGAATATTGTTCCAAGTCTCTCTCCGGCAATATCAATAGGCGTAATTATAGCTGAATACTCAGCTGAATCCTTATTTTCAAATCCAAGAGTAGAGAGATTGACATTCTCTTTTGTAGAAAGAATACCAAGAAGACGCTCATTAAGCATCTTGTCAATGTATTCACCTACATCGCCTGTTACGAGTTCGTTTAATCCCGGAGTCTTAACTTCCTCCGATGATCCAAGAACTTTTCCTTTTTTACTGATAACAAGAACGTTTGACTCCAATATCTCAGTCAGAACTTCACAGATATCATTAAAAACAACCTTTGATTTGTGGTTGTTATGCAATAACTGATTAATCTTTCTTGTTTTATCTAATAATTCTACACCCATCTTTTCTCCTTAAATAAATTATAACTTACTTCATAAAACAATTTTATTTATTCTATCACATATGCCCAAAATATCAAGAATTTTAATTGTAAGTAACTGAATATTCCATATTTTCAGTTAATTTTGCAAAAAATAGTATCTTTTAGTCATTGTCCGAATCTTTGTATTCTTCAGAATATCCGCAACTGTTTTCGGAACATGTTATTTTTTTACCTCTGATTATCATATAGCTTCCACATTTAGGACACTTTTTGCTAACAGGCCTCTGCCAGCTCACAAAATCACACTCCGGATAGTCCTCACAGCCATAGAACTTTCGTCCTTTTCTGGTCTTTCTGATAACGACGTCCTTGCCACACTTAGGACATGGAACATCTATTTTTTCTAAGTAGGGCTTTGTGTT
>JAGOLM010000125.1 GCA_017994075.1 Lachnospiraceae bacterium | reverse complement strand
CTAAGGCTATGTACCAATTGTCCTATGGCTTGTTCGTACTCAGTGCCAAAACTGATATCAAGGACAATGGATGTATCACCAATACTGCTATTCAGGTTACTTCTGATCCGAACCGAATATCTCTTGCTGTCAACAAGTCTAATTATACCCATGACATGCTAAAAGAAACTGGGCTTTTTAACGTATCTGTTTTAAGCGAAGATGCTAATTTTGACACATTTAAGCGCTTTGGATTCCAGTCAGGTCGTGATGTGGACAAGTTTGCGGATTACAATTTTATGGCCAGAAGTGCCAATGGCATCTATTATATCACAGAGGGTACCAATGCCTATGTCTCAGGCAAGGTGATCAACACTATCGATCTCGGTACTCACACTCTTTTCATTGCAGATGTTACCGATATGGATGTTCTATCGAGCACTCCTAGTGCTACCTACACTTATTATCAGGAGCATATCAAGCCCAAGCCTCAAGATCCCGTCAAAAAGACCGGCAAAGTAGTTTGGCGCTGCACGGTCTGTGGATATATCTATGAGGGTGAAGAACTTCCGCCTGATTTTATCTGCCCTATATGCTCACATCCTGCAAGTGATTTTGAAAGAGTAGAGCTGTAAGATCATTTGATCTGAGAATTTTAGAAATGAAAATAATAAATGTGCCTATATGCTTGAATCTCAGTCTATAGGCACATTTTTTGTGAATATTCTTATATCTAATGTTTCTAATGTCTTTAATGGCATCTATCACATGGGTCCTTTTTGGGGCACTGGCTAAGTGGTCCTGAGAAAATATTTTTACTTCTGCTAAGCGTCGAGCACTTCGAGGTGCTATGGTAACTCTTACCATTCTGTGTCCAGTATACTATTGGATCATTGTCATCTGCGGCTTGTTGTGGCGCTGTTGGCGTAATCTGCTGAACTTGTTGAGCACTTCCTGATCCTACTGCTGCTGCGTTTTCTGTCCCTGTTTTTACCGATCCTGTGAACTCTGGCCCGCTACTGCTTCCGTCAGCATAAGAAATCGTCACACCAGGTTGAACATTATAGCAATATACGCAGAATTGAAGATTATTGTCTTCAACTGATTTTGCCTCCATCAGCACTCCACTTGCCAGCAGATTATTACCATCAAATACTGGTGTCACCCTGTATAAAACATGATGTGCAGTACTATCTACATAATTATCAACTCTGTCTTCGAATGGAAGCATCCCATCCACGTTTAAATATCTGGTTCCGGTTATCAGATTCTTCTCGTTGGCATTTTCCCCTGCCAATTGATATCCGATCAAATGACAGCGGTTATAAAGGTAATTCCCATCAATTCCAGCATATTTTACAGTGTGCCAACCAGAAGGTCTCACTGCACCGATTTCCCCTCTTTTCTCTGTTGGCATTAGCTCCTTGCATATGTTAGCATATGCAACACCGCATCTACCCATGGAGTCATGATCAGAATAGATCTCGAATGCATCTGTTGTACTGTCTGCATCTGTAAAAAATGGTACATTTCCATTGATTTCCACATACGGAGCCCCTGAATATGCTGGAATCGAGTCTATTTGTATTGCATTGTTTTTATTGGTTTCTGCGACTTGTCCATCTTCAGTTTTGGTATTGGACAGTGCTTTTTTCCCTGCACTTTTTATGGCTTTAGCATCGACCTTGGTCGCCATTTTTTCTGTAGTTGATGACTCTGACTTGCCATATGAATAGGCAGTGCTACACCCGGTAGCACTTAACCCAAATACCAGGATAAATGCTACTGCAAATGCTGTTATTATTCTGTTTTTTAAAGTATGTTCTATCATGGTTTTCATATTTCAAAATTATACCTGTTTGAGATGATTTTGTGTAAAATAAAATCGTCCTAACAATACAATTCTCTGTATCATCAGGACGATTATCTAAACTCATACATTGGCACTTTAATTCTGATCGCCACCATTGCCCATATCATAGTTATTGCTGCCGCCGTTATTATTGTTGAAGCTTCCGTTTTCTCTAGCCTTGATCACTGCTGTATTACCTTGATATTCTGAATGATCGAATGCAAGTATAATCATAAAAATAGGCTGAAGAAAAAGCAGTCCGAATCCAAATCCAATTCCCTTGCCAAATACTTTCGATAGGTCGAATAGTAACTTGATTCCAACAAATATATTAACAATAGGAATTATAAGAAGCAGGAACATCCATCCCTGGCCGTATACGATTTTGAACTCCTCATATATATTAAGAATAGGAATAATTGATTTCCAGCCAGCTTCTCCTGCTTTGGAAAAAACTCTCCAGAGACATACGATACCCAGAATTGATAATACAAAGATGGCAATACTATGAGCAACCAAAAATGCTATTATTCCGCCTTCCAATAACGGTGAGTACCCAAACGAATTATACATAAAAGCAACCTTTCTGTTAGTTCGAAATGATTATCTCTGCAGCCATCCCTTTATTTTCGTTTACAGTTTTTATTTAAAAAATATACTGAAAGTGCAACTACTATTTTTTAGTCTTACCCATGAT
>JAGOLM010000124.1 GCA_017994075.1 Lachnospiraceae bacterium | reverse complement strand
CCCACCCTCGATTCTGAGTGGATGTCCATCAATGAGTGCATCTGCTATTTTCTTCCTGGCAATCTCGTAAATCCGTTGGACCGTCGTTCTTGCGATCTGCATAGATTCTGCACACTGCTCCTGACTGCAACCTTTCTTGTCCAAAAGACGGATTGTCTCGTACTCATCTACCGTCAGAACAATGGGCGTTTTTTTCTCAGTATCATCTGCCGGAAGAAATTCTAAAATTTGTGGGAAATGACAGACTTTTCTGCATTTTACTGGTCTCGGCATAAACTGCTCCTTTCTCGCTTTTTTATATAATAGTCCTATAAAAGGCATATGTCAATAATATTATTGACATATGCCTTTTATAAATCACCTTATAGTATTACTTCTTTTCATTATTTTTTAATTTACAGATACCCTGCGTCATTGTTCCCATTGGGCAGAATGTACACCAGGTTCGTGGCTTATATAACAGCATTAAAATCAAGCCTAACAATAGAGATGTAAGCATCAAACTATAAAATCCAAAACTAAACTGTGCCACCCAATCAGCTACTGTTCCTGCAGTGTATGTCCATCCCCATGGAACACGGAAGGTCCAGAATAGTTTGATGGCTTCACGCAAGGATGATGCTCCGGCACCAACTAAATATGTCTGAAATACCATATTTCCAAACATTGTAAGGAAAAATATCAAAAATCCATATCGGAACCATTTAGAACTCATCCATTGCGGGGTTTGTTTATTTCTTGAGCATTTTAAATCTCCACCAAGCTTACTAAAAAGCTGACCACGTCCACACAAATGATTACAGAAAAATTTATTTCCACCGAATACTGCTATTCCTAACGGCAACAGGAAATCAATCATCCCAAACCAGGCGAACAAAATATTAAACAACCAAGAGCAAAATAAATGATCCCCCATATCCATAAATAATCATACCATTGTTTCTTTTTCTTCACACCGCTACCCTCTCTTTCATTTCAATGCAGCCTGCCGGACAGGACTTTGCACATTTCCCACATCCTACACACAATGTTTCTTCTACTACCGCATAGCACCCACGATGCACTTTAACCGCTGCCAGCGGACAAGTATTTTCGCATACTCCGCAGGCACGCATCTTTTTTTATCAACACTTGCCACTCTTTTTGCCAATGCTTTGTTCCCCTTTCAAATTTGGTATCTCTATTATACCTAAAAAAGGTAAATCCTTCTGTGATATTATTACATAAGAATTTACCTTGAACGCTAATAACTACAATGAAATGTTTTTATTTATGGCATATGTCAATTATTCGATTGACGCACCTAAAAAAAGCAAGTATACTATTTTCATAAAGGAGATAACTATTATGAGCTTCGAAAATTATTTTCCACTATGGAATGACTTAAATACAGCACAGAAAAAACTAATTTCAGACAATTTGATCACACAGCATGTGAAAAAAGGAACTATCATTCACAACGGGAACATGGATTGTACCGGATTATTACTGGTTAAATCCGGTCAGCTTCGAACTTACATACTTTCAAATGAAGGACGAGAAATTACACTTTACCGTCTGTTCGATATGGATATATGTCTTTTATCCGCCTCATGTATCATACGGTCCATTCAATTTGAAGTAACCATTGAAGCAGAAAAAGATACTGTTCTTTGGATCATCCCTGCTGAAATCTATAAAGGCATTATGAAGGATTCTGCTCCTGTCGCAAACTATACCAATGAGTTAATGGCTACCCGTTTTTCTGATGTCATGTGGCTGATTGAACAAATCATGTGGAAGAGTTTGGATAAGCGTGTTGCTACATTTCTTTTAGAAGAGGCCTCTATCGAAGGAACAAACGAGCTGAAAATCACTCATGAGACGATTGCTAATCATCTTGGTTCCCACAGGGAAGTTATCACTCGAATGCTTCGATACTTTCAAGGCGAGGGTCTCGTCAAACTCTCCCGCGGCAAAATCACAATCCTTGATCCAAAAAGACTGGAAACACTCCAAAGGTCATAAAACTGTTTTTCTGTAACATATAAAGAAGAATCCTCCATTTATCAGAATTATGAAAGTCATTCTAATAAATGGGGGATCTTTTTATGCTATAAGAAAATTATAAAAATATCGTGATTATTTTTTAATAATCCATACCACATGCATATGCCCTTTCAATCAGCGCACGGTCATTGACCACTGCATCATAGAAGCGAAATCCGCCAGAGAAATTATACGTTTCATAACCGTTTCCTTCCAGAATACGGCTCGCAATATAACTGCGCAGACCACTCTGGCATATCAGATACACAGGCTTTCCTTTCTCAATTTCACTAATTCGTTCTCTCAGTTCATCTACAGGTATGTTTTTGAATCCATCAATATGCCCCCTGCTGAATTCACCTACAGTTCTCACATCTAGCAACACCACATCTTTATCTTTAGAAATCTTGTCCATATCTTCCAAATGCCATTGCTTTAATGTCCCTTTTGCAATATTGTCTATCATAAATCCAGCCATGTTTACCGGATCCTTGGCAGAAGAATAAGGTGG
>JAGOLM010000123.1 GCA_017994075.1 Lachnospiraceae bacterium | reverse complement strand
CGGTGGAGCTACATACTCAACTGCCGATACAGTTCGTCCTGCACTTCAGCTTATCAAGACCAAGCCTGGTAACTCAGTTGTATCATCATGCTTCATTCTTGTAAGACCTGGTGCTACAGGAGATAATGAAGTACTGGCTATGTCTGATTGCGCAATCAACATCGATCCCACAGAGGATGAGCTTGTTGAGATCTGTGGTGAGACTGCAAAGTGTGCAAGAGTATTCGGAATTGATCCTAAGGTCGCATTCCTCAGCTATTCAACAAGCGGATCAGGCAAGGGTGAAAAGGTCGATAAGATGAGAAATGCCTGTGCCAAGGCCAAGATTGCTTATCCTGATATTCCTATGGATGGTGAGCTTCAGTTCGATGCAGCAGTTTCTCCACGTGTAGCACGTACCAAGTGTCCTGAGTCAGAGGTAGCGGGTCATGCCAACACATTTATATTCCCTGATATCAGTTCAGGTAATATAGGATACAAGATTGCTCAGAGACTTGGTAACTTCGATGCTTACGGCCCTGTTTTATTAGGACTTAATGCTTCTATCAATGATCTGTCTAGAGGATGTAACGCTATTGAGGTATATTCAATGGCTATCATAACTGCAGCACTTGCATAATACCGAGTATTTGAATTAAATTATTACATTAATACAATTACATATCGATCTCTGATAGTTAGATGAAATGCTAACCATTGGAGATCGATATTTTGTGTTTATATCATGCTTATTATTAATCAAGATATGTTAAAATATCAAAAGTGCGTTATTTTTACGGACAGATGAACTGTTATATAGGAAAGGAATAAAAATGGCTCTGAAGATTATAGTTATAATAATAGTTTTGCTTATTATTCTATTTAATATACTGGCATGGGTTTTTATGTGGCAGACATTTCGACCTTTAAAAATCGATGATAATACAGCGATCAACCATTATGATGCATACAAAGATAGATATTCAAGATTGAATATCCAGTGCATGTGTAAGGGCAATAATTTGAAGGGATACCTATATAATAGTGGAAATAGGATAGGTTCTTGTTCAGACATCAAGGAGTTTCTGGGAGATACGGATGATTATAAGGGTCTGATACTGTTTGTTCATGGTATTTGGTCAGGTCCTGACGAGTACATGCAGACATTGCTTCCATTAGTTGACAGAGGATACGTAGTTATGGCATTCAATGCCACATCATATAATGGCAGTGAGGGTAAATGGGCCAGAGGGCTGGCGACATCTATGGTAAATGCAGATACAGAGCTTACTTTTATCGAAAATCATGATGAGTTCAAGGGGATGAAGGTTTTCCTGTTAGGACATAGCTGGGGTGCATATGCAGTTACATCGGTGCTTAGATTTAAGCATAATGTTCAGGCTGTTGCTTCGCTGTCAGGATTTAACAAGCCTATGGATATTACAAGAGCTGTGGGGAAGAATGCTGTGGGACCTTTGTCCGGAACTATATGCTCATTTATAGGCATATATCAAAAGATATTTTTTGGAAAATACTATAATTATTCAGCTGTAGATGGCATCAATCAGAAGGTTCCGATAGAATCTGAGACTGAAAATACAGGCAATACCGTTTCTGGTGTATCAGAGCAAACAGCTAGCGGAAGATATGTTCCGGTATTGCTTATACATGGCATCAATGATGCATTTATCAAATTCGATGAAACATCTATATATTCCAAGAAAAATGAGATTGAGAATCCAGATGTTTCATATCTAAAACTTGAGGAAAAGGGCAGGAGCGAACATAATTCCTACTTTAACAGCAAGGCCGGAAGTGAATACAATAATAAAATAAATGAATATTTTGAGGAGCTTGCCAAAAAATATAAAGGCGATGAACTGATCAGGGAAAAGAAGAAGTACCTGGTGAATGTAGATAGAGAACTGGCCAATGAGCCAAATGAATGGTTAATTGAAAAAATCGATGATTTTTTTATGTTAAATCAGTAAAGACAAAATAGGAAGTTAAATGAAAAAACAATTTATGATACGTACCAAAAAGGCTGATTTTAATAGTCTGGCAGAGAGACTAGGAGTCGATCCTTTGACGGTACGATTAATGGTAAACCGGGATATTCAGGAAGAGGATATGGAGAAATATCTGCATCCGTCTATGGATGATTTCGGAGATCCGCATAAACTTATGGATGCAGAAAGAGCGGCATCACTTCTACAAAATGCGGTTGAAAACCACGATAAAATAAGGGTGATCGGGGATTATGATATCGATGGGATAATGTCGACTTATATCATGGTTTCAGCCATCAGGCGAGTAGGCGGGAACTGTGACTTTGATATTCCACACAGAGTTCGTGATGGTTATGGACTGAATAAAAGATTGGTCTCTGATGCCAAAGAGGCCGGGATTGATCTGATAATTACATGTGATAATGGAATCGCTGCAGCAGAAGCTATCTGTATCGGAAAAGATATGGGTATGACAATGATAGTGACGGATCATCATATTGTTCCATACTGCGAAGAAAATGGTGAGAAACAGGAAGTGTTGCCACCTGCAGACGCTATCGTCAATCCCCACAGAGACGG
>JAGOLM010000017.1 GCA_017994075.1 Lachnospiraceae bacterium | reverse complement strand
TTCCATTGGTGGAGGCAAGAAATCATTAAGCGAACTTGAAAAAGTTATTAATGACAATGACAGCACATTTAATAATGAGCCAAATATTTTTGACGAAATGTATGGATTTTTGGGGGGATCGTCCAATGGTTTTGGGACTAACAGTAATAACGATTCCATTTTTCCATATTTGACCGGAAGTCTTGGATCATCCGATGAGGATCAGGAAAATGGTTCATCTGGTGGAATAATGTACAATACAACTGAATTCAGTGCAGAATGTACCAGTGTAACTTTTCAAGGTAAAGGTACAGCCTGTACCGAGGACGGTAGAACGATTGATTTCAATGTAGAATTGAATATGTCCAGTACATTTATCAAGGCAACTTCTATTGATATCAAGGCACCGCGTTTGAAACTGTGTGATCCTTTGGTGGTCAATGTTGGTAGTGATGTCACGTCAGTATCAGACAAGAAATTTTCATTTGATCTGGATAATGATGGCAAAATGGATAACATTTCTATGCCACAGAACGGATCGGGATTCCTAAGCTATGACAAAAATGGTAATGGCAAAATCGATAACGGAAGTGAACTGTTTGGAACGTCAAGCGGTGATGGATTCCGAGATCTGTCTAAGCTTGATTCAGATAAAAATGGCTGGATAGATGAGAATGACGATGCCTGGAGTAAACTAAGTGTATGGTTCAAATCTGCTGACGGAAAGGATACACTTATGAGCCTAAAGGATGCCGACATTGGTGCAATATGCTTGGAATCGGTTAATACGCCAATTGAATTTCGAAGTGATTCCAATGAAAAAACGGTTAATGCTCTTTCTAGAAGTACTGGTGTATTTTTAAAAGAATCCGGGGGCTCCGGCACCATACAGCATGTAGATTTTGCAATGTGAAGAGAAGAATAAAGGCAAGAATAAAAGTAAGAGCTAAATAGAATAAATAGATTTCTAAATAGTAGTCTATACCTTATAAAAAGTCGAAAAAAGGATGTCACGTATAATGTGGCATCCCTTTTTATGTAGATAATGATAAGTATATGAAAAATAAAAAGATTTTAGTTGAGAATTTGTATAAATTTTTTGAAAATTGAATCAAATTAAGCGAATTCTGTTATAATAGCACAAAACAACTCATGATGTACTACATAAAATGGGGGAATTATGATAGATACAGATCAGAATATAAGACCGTTTGCTGCACATTTAAGGAAGGCAAGTGGGGATTCTTGCTACACTATAATGGATGAAAATTTTCAAGAAGAAAAAGTTGAAGTGCAACTTATAAAGGATCATCTGAATAATACATCTAAACTTGCATCCAAATTTGCCTCAATATTTGGAGCTGAAGAATATGCTTTACAGATAGGATTGGCACATGATATTGGAAAATATTCTGCAAAATTTCAAAAAAGGATATGGGAAAATGGACCTAAAATTGATCATTCGACAGCAGGAGCAAAAGAAGAAATAAATATTAATAACTGGAATATAGTTGGTGTTGTGGCTGCAAGCTGTATAGCAGGTCATCATGCTGGACTGTTAAATGTGGGATCTAATATACTACGAAATTGCATTGAAAAAGGCAAAAGCTCAATGGATGGAGCATATACACTTACAGTTCCAACCGGTGGAGGAAAAACTGTAGCTTCACTGGCTTTTGCACTAAATAATGCAGTTACAAAAAACAAGAATCGCATTATATATGTAGTTCCTTACTGCTCAATTATTGATCAGACAGTAGATGTGTTCTCTGACATTCTAGGTAAAAAAAATGTTCTTGCACATTACTCGAATATAGATATTTCCGATAATGACGAAGATGACGATTTGAGATATTCAAAAAAACTTGCAACAGAAAACTGGGACAAACCGGTTATTGTTACAACTGCTGTTCAATTTTTTGAATCATTATTTGCATGTAGAACTTCTCAATGTAGAAAATTGCATAACATAGCCAATGCTGTTGTGATTTTTGATGAGGCACAGACAATACCACAACAGTATATGAAACCATGTATTTCGAGTATTCTAGAGCTTATCAACAATTGTAAGTGCACTTGCGTTTTTTGTACTGCAACGCAGCCTGCACTAAATAGATTTCTTAGAAATACATATATAAATCATGTTTATGCGGATATGAAGACAACTGAAATATGCGAGGATACCGATTATTTATATAGAGAATTTAAACGTGTAACATATAAAAACAAAGGTAAGATCAGTGATGCAGAAATTGCAGATGAGCTTATGAAGCAAAGTCAAGTACTATGCATAGTCTCTACTAGGAAACATGCTTATAACCTATATCATTTATTGAAGGGAGAAGGAAACTATCATTTGTCAAAATGTATGACATCAATAGATATCAAAAGTACATTAATCACAATTCGAAAGAGGCTTAAGGATGGGAAAGTTTGTCGTGTCATTGCCACTAATCTTGTAGAGGCAGGAGTAGATCTTGACTTTAAAATTGTATATAGGGCAAAAACAGGACTTGACAGTATTATTCAGGCAGGAGGAAGGTGCAATAGAGAAGGCAAATATCCGACAGAAGAAAGCATGGTATACATTTTTCAGCCTGAAGACAAATATTTGATTCATTTACCAGAGATGATAAAAAGATCGGCTGCGATAACATTTGTCCACAACAATGTGTACTACCACCACAGCACGTCGCTCCCTATGCGGGAGCGTGGATTGAAAAATTTTGGGATAAGAATATGTATGTATGCAATTTTAAACAGCTTGAATAAATCTAAAAACACAACTTGTAAAAACCTATAAAAAAAGTGTAAAAACGATTTTTGGATTAAATTTAGAACAATTAGACTATGGAAACCATATTGCGAACTTTGGGTTCCCATAGTATTATAAAATACATGGGTTACGTGAAAAAATTAACTAGAAATATATGAAACACTTATAAATAATTGAGAAGACCAGGAGTTGAAAATGCCAAAAGTTACAAAAGATGAGCGCAGAATGACCAACGTGAATGATTTCAAAATGGATCCTAATTATGTTCCGGAGGACCCTGAAAAGGCCGAAATAGTATTTCAGGTTGGGTACATGATTACTGATAGAATGGACAAGAAGCTTCACAAGAGCTTGAATTATCAGGACCCTGAGTATTGGTGTCTTGATGAGATCCTTACCAAAGAGGAAGCCAAGTTCATGCTTAGCTTCAAGAAGACTAGAACACTCTACAATATAGAAGAGCTTGCACAGATGAACAATATGTCTATAGAGAAGGCACAGGAAATAGTAGATCATCTCTGTTGGACAGGAACTGTTGAATCTGATTATAAAGAAGAAGGCGGAGTTAAATATTACGATGTGCCTATCTTCGTTCCCGGAATTGCTGAGTTTATGCTGATGAATGCTGCACTTATGGAGAAGCATCCTAATATTGCAACATTTTTCAATCTTATGACTCAGATGCCACTGGAAGGCTTGACAGAAATGGTACCTCTTGGTGGATCTGGAGTAGGAATGCATGTAATTCCAGTTGAAAAGGCAATTGAAACAGAGAATAAATCTCTTAGCATTGAGCATATCTCTCATTGGCTGGATAAGTATAAGGGCAAGATGGCTGTAGGAGTCTGCAGCTGCCGTCGTCAGCAGAGGATCCGTGGAGAGGGCTCAGGAGAAATCGAGGGAGAGTTCTGTATCGCACTTGATAACCTGGCAGAATACATGGTAAACAGACAGTCTGCAAGATATATCACCAAGGAAGAGGCAATTGAAATCTGTGAAAGAGGCGAGAGACACGGATTCGTTCATCAGATAACAAATATTGATGGCGAGGATAAGATAGTCGGACTCTGTAACTGTGCTCCTGGAGTATGTAATGCTCTTAGAACATCACAGTTATTTAACACACCGAACCTTTCTCGTTCAGCATATAGAGCCAAGGTTGATAAGGAAAAGTGCGTAGCCTGCGGTAAATGTGTTGAGGTATGCCCTGTAGGAGCTGCAAAGCTTGGACAGAAGCTCTGCCACGCTGATGGAACTGCAGTTGAATATCCCAAGACAGAACTTCCTGATGCTAAAAAGTGGGGACCTGAGAAGTGGAATCCTAATTATAGAGAAGATTCCAAGATCAATTGCTATGAGACAGGAACATCTCCTTGTAAGACAGCATGTCCTGCTCATCTTTCAGTACAGGGTTATGTCAAGATGGCATCAGAAGGTAGATTTATGGATGCCCTTAAGCTGATCAAACAGGACAATCCTTTCCCGGCAGTATGCGGAGCTATTTGTAACAGACGCTGCGAGGATGCTTGTACAAGAGGAACTATCGATAAGCCTGTTGCTATTGATGAGATCAAGAAATTTATTGCTGCGCAGGAACTCGAAGCAGATAAGAGATATATCCCTCTTTGCGAAAATGATGAGGGTAAGATATGGGAAGATAAGAAGATCGCAGTAGTTGGTGCAGGACCTGCAGGAATGTCAGCTGCTTTCTATCTAAGACAGCATGGTTACCCGGTTACAATCTTTGAAAAAGAATCCAGAGCCGGCGGTATGCTTATGAATGGTATCCCTAACTATAGACTAGAAAAGAATATCGTTCAGGCCGAAATAGAGATACTTGCAGATATGGGCGTAGAATTTAAATATAATACAGAGATCGGCAAGGATATTACACTTCAGTCTCTTAGAAATCAGGGATATAAGGCATTTTATGTAGCAATCGGAGCTCAGGGCGGACGTATGACTGGAGTTCCCGGTGAGGATGCTGAGGGCGTAGTTACAGGAGTTGACTTCCTGAGAAATGTCAATCTTGGTAATATCAACAAGATGGATGGCGATGTAGTAGTAATCGGAGGCGGTAACGTAGCAATCGATGTTGCTGGTTCTGCAGTCAGACTTACAGATGGTCATGTAACCATGCTTTGCCTCGAGGGCGAGGATGAGATGCCTGCAGCCAAGGACGAAGTAGCTGACGCTAAAGAGTGGGGCATTGATGTCAAGAACGGATGGGGTCCAAAAGAGATTCTGACCGAAAACGGAAAAGTAACAGGAATCGTATTTAAGAAGTGTACATCCGTAAAAGATGCTGAGGGAAGATTCAATCCTCAATTCGATGAAGATAATACAATTACCATTCATTGCTCTAATGTACTTCTGTCAATCGGACAGTCTATCCAGTGGGGCAATATGCTTGATGGAACCAAGGTAGAGCTTAACAGAAATATGACAGCTAAGGTTGATCCTACTACGCTTCAGACAGCAGAACCTGACATTTTTGTAGGTGGAGATGCTTATACTGGTCCTAGATTTGCAATTGATGCTATTGGAGTAGGCAGAATCGTTGAAAACTCTATAAACCGATTTGTACATCCGGGACAGAGCATGACTATAAACAGGGATTTACGACAGTTTGTAGAGCTTGATAAGGAAGACATCAAGGTCGAGGCATTTGATAATGCTGACAGACAGGCGCCCGGAATGAAGTCAGGCAATCCTGTTGAGACCTTTAGCGACCTGAGAGCAACATTTACAGAGGAACAGGTCGAGACTGAGGCAAAGAGATGTCTTGGATGTGGAGCTACAACAATTGATGAGAATCGTTGTATAGGATGCGGACTCTGCACCACAAAGTGTGAGTTTGATGCTATCCATCTAAACAGAGATCTACCGGATGCTTCTCATATGAGAAGAACAGAAGATAAACTTAAGGGCGTTCTCCCTTATGCGGCTAAGCGTCAGTTCAAGATTATCTTTAATGGCAATAAGTAATACAATAACAGGAGATTTTATATGCACGAACTTGGAATAGTGACTCATGTGGCAGATACCCTTGAGGATGTTGCAAAGGAGAATAATCTTACAAAGATCGGTTCGGTCACACTTGAGGTCGGAGAAGTATCCGGAATCATGACTGAGTACTTTATAGATTGCTGGGATTATTTTAAGGTTAAGAGACCTCTTCTCGAAGAGTGCACACTTAAGCTGGAAACGACTCCTGCAGTTACTCATTGTGAAAACTGTAATAAGGATTACACTACCGTAAAATATGGTAAGACCTGCCCCCACTGCGGAAGTGGTGAGACATTTCTACTGTATGGAAATGAATGTTCCATAAAAGAAATCGAGGCAGAATAAATTCTGTTATGGAAATATATTCCAATTAATATTAGAATAACACAGAAGGCATTAGCCCTTCTGTGTTTTTTTATATAGATTAATGAGGTGTACGGTGTCAGATATGAATGAGGAAAAAAAGCTAGAGGGAATATCTACCAGTGAGATCGTAAGAGAACTTAACAATAGAGAAATGAAGTCAGACTCAGGAATGAATGGAGCCAGAGGCGAAGCAACTAAAACAGGCTGGATTATTTTGGGTGCATTTATATATGCATTCGGACTTAATGTTTTTATTCAGCCTCTTAATTTTTATAGCGGAGGATTTACAGGAGTAGCACAGCTTATTACTTATGCATTGGCACATAATGGGGTCAAATTTTACAATGTAGATTTAACAGGTGTTCTGTACTACATTCTAAATATTCCGGCGTTGATCCTTGCAGTTAAGTCCATGAGAAAGAGATTTATGGTCAAGACCATACTGGCTATAACATTTATGACAATTGCTATGACAATTGTGCCTATTCCGGGCAAGGCAATAATAGATGATCATCTGGCATCGGCTATAGTAGGCGGTATTCTGTGTGGTGGCGGAATAGGAATGATACTTAGAAACGGTGCTTGTGATGGTGGACTGAATCTGGTAGGAATGGTAATGATAAATGGCAAGCTCAAGGCTTCCATTGGGCAGTTCGGATTTGTATGTAATCTGGTGTTGTTTGCAGTGTGTCTATTTTTGTTTGATATACCGACAGTTATATACTCAATACTGTTTTCGCTGGTGGTTTCTGTTACCTGCGATAGGATACATACCCAAAATATCAATTCTCAGGTCCTTATTATTTCTAAGCGTGAGGATACCAGTCTGATGGAAATAGAAATCATGGGAAGACTGGGAAGAGGACTTACCAGAATTGATGCAAGCGGAGCTTTTTCAGGCCAAAAGGTTAAACTGTTTCTCATATATCTAAGCAAGCATGAGGTTATGAGGCTGAAGATACTGGTTAAACAGTATGATCCGGAAGCTTTTATAGCAGTGGACAGCGGTATTGATGTAGATGGATACTTTTTGAAAAAGTTGACCTAAAAGAACTTGATTGATGAAATGAAAAGAACTACTATAGTAAGTGTGCGAAAGCACTGCGCGGGAAACCGTGAAACAACAAGAAACATCACAACACAATAAAATATTTCTGCTAGGGGTGCGTTTAGACGCTGAGAAATACCCTTTAACCTGATCCGGATAATGCCGGCGTAGGGAAGCTTTGGTTTTGTACTCCTTTGCAGAAAATGCTGAAAGGAGTTTTTTTATGAGTAATTTGTTATTCAAAGCAACAAAGGACGGAACATATACTTTTACCACAGCAGGATTTACTGCAATGGTTATTGTTATGTTAGCAGTTTTACTTCTTGGAGTATTTGTATTTGGAAGAAAAAAAGGCAGATCAAACGCCAAGCAGATAGCTTTTTCAGCAATGGCAATAGCGCTTGCTATGGTCACATCTCTTATCAAGATTTTTGAGATGCCAATGGGAGGATCTGTTACACTTCTTTCCATGTTGTTCATAGTTATGGTTGGATACTGGTACGGACTTGGAAATGGTCTTATGGCAGCAATTGCATACGGAATTTTACAAATGGTTATTGACCCATATATAATATCGTTCCCGCAAATGATGGTTGATTATGTTTTTGCGTTCGGAGCACTGGGGCTGGCAGGATTGTTTCATAACAAGAAAAACGGTCTTATAAAGGGCTATATTATAGGTGTCATCGGAAGGTACTTCTTTGCTACACTTTCAGGAGTTATTTTCTTTGGTATGTATGCGCCAAAGAGTTTTCCAAATCCTCTTGTATATAGCTTAGCATATAATGGTAGTTACCTCGGAGTAGAGGCTGTGATCACTATTGCGATTCTGCTCCTCCCACCTGTCAGAAGTGCAGTTTTGAATGTAAAAAATATCGCAGTAGGCCAGGAATAAAACAGTAGGCTTATGGCAAGAGAAATCCTCCTAAATTGACGAAGCATAACCTCAATGTTATGATAAAAATCAGAATTAACGAGTCCATATATGAGGTTATATTAAATCACACCTGGATATATAAAATCTTATGATGTTCATGGAATTTCGGGTGATCAATAAGGAGACATACTTGATGAGATACGGAAAATTTCTACCTAAAGGTGGAACCATTGGATTCATAGCACCATCGTTTGGATGTGCAACAGAACCATATATAACAGAGTTCGACAGTGCGATAGATAAGTTTATCAAAATGGGATACTCAGTTGATATTGGACCTAACTGCAGTTCTGATCAGGGAATAGGCATCAGTAATACACCGGAGAAGTGCGGCGAAGAGATCAACGAATATTTCGCTTCAGAAAATAATGATGTACTTATATCCTGCGGTGGCGGTGAACTCATGTGTCAGGATCTTTCCTTTGTAGATTTTGATATGATAAAAGAAAACCCGGCCAAATGGTTTATGGGATACTCTGATAATACCAATCTGACATTTTTACTTCCAACATTAACGGATACTGCAGCCATATATGGTCCCTGCGCTTCATCTTTTGGAGCTGAAAATTGGCATGAATCTATAAGCGATGCTATGAATGTCCTCACAGGGGATAATCTTACGATTCATGCATATGATATGTGGGAAAGTACGTCACTGAAGGATGAGGAACATCCACTGGTGTCCTATAATCTTACGGAAAAACATAATGTTATTTCTTATATTCCAGGGAAAAGCGGCCTGATAAGGATCTCAATGATAGGAAGCAAAAATTCAACAAATATCAATAATGTTGATTTTTCCGGAAGGCTAATCGGAGGATGTCTCGATTGTCTGGGAACATTGGTGGGAACCAGGTTCGATAAGGCCACAGAATTCTGTGAAAGATATGCTGATGATGGAATTATATGGTTTTTTGAATCATGTGAATTGAATACAATGTCAATGAGAAGATACCTATGGCAGTTAGATCAGGCTGGATGGTTTAAAAACGTTAAGGGATTTTTGATCGGGCGACCATTCATGTATGATCAACCATTAATGGGACTAGATCAATACGAAGCAGTTCTTGGAATACTTAGGAAGTATAATGTTCCAGTGATAATGGATCTGGATATCGGACACCTCCCGCCGATGATGACGCTTATAGAGGGGGCATTGGCTGATGTTAGCTTATCAGAAAATGATTTTCAGATAAAAATGAAATTGATATAAGGATAACTTTATTGCAAATAGAAAAGTTAATCTGAGACAAGAATAAATTCGCCATATAATTAAAAAAGAAGTGATGCGTAGAGCACCACTTCTTTTTTCGTCTATAACAATTTAAAATCATTCATCTTGAATAAAAGTGTCCTTTTTCTGAATTTTTTTAAACAGAAAATGCCATACGATAATCGAATATACACCTGTAGCGATCCAGGCGGCAGGATCACTGAATGCCGCTAGAGGATAACTCTTTATCACCATTGAAATATTGGCAGTAACAGCTCTTGCAATCAGCTCGATTATTCCACCTATCATTGGCAGCATCCCATAACCACATCCCTGCATCATATTTCTATAGATAAAAATCGCAGAAAGAGGTATGTAGAAAAGTGAACATAATTGAACGTATACCTTTGCCCATGGCATAAGGGATGGAATAATAGAAGCATCGCTAAAGAAAAGATGCATGGTTGGTTCTAGGAGTACGATAGAGAGAATTGCAGCGAGGATAGAATATACCAACATAATGAGACAAGATATTTTTATACCTTGCTTTAGACGATGATAATTGCCGCTGCCATAGTTCTGACCACCAAATGAAGTCATAGTCTGTCCCATAGCCGGCATTCCCTGTGTGAAGAGATTGGTGACCTTTGAGGCGGCGGTAAAGGCAGCAATGGCGGCAGAACCAAAATGATTGATTGCTGTTTGCATTATCATTGTTCCAGAGGCCGTGATCCCGAATTGAAGGGCCATAGGTATTCCAACACCTAGCTGACTCTTGGTATCTAACTTAGACAAGTGCCAGTCTTCTCTTTTTGGCGTCAGGTCAGGCTCCATTTTTATGATGTATACAAAACACATAATGGCAGAGACACCCTGAGAGATGTTGGTGGCAATGGCAGCACCTGCAGTTCCCATATGAAATACAATTATCAGAAATAGATCAAGTACTACATTCAGACATGCAGAAAAGATCAGGAAATATAGTGGGATCTTACTGTTACCAACCGAACGGAGAATAGATGCACCGAGATTGTAAAAAACGCTACAGAATATACCCAGGGAAATATTGATTATATAATCGTAGGCATAGTTATAGATGTCGGTCGGCGTGCTCATGATTGTCAGAAGTTTCCCCATAGATAAGACACTTATAACAGTGGTTATAATAGTGACAATGGCGGAAAGGATTATGGCATTGGCGACACTGTGGCGAACCCTTTTATAATTTTTGGCTCCATAAGATTGCGATGTCAGTACAGTGAAACCGGAAGTAAGCCCGGTGGAAAAGGAAAATATCAGGAACATAATTGTTCCGGTAGACCCTACTGCGGCAAGAGCTTTTTCACTGACAAATCGCCCGACTATGAGGGTGTCTGCCATATTATAAAGTTGCTGAAATATATTTCCGATAAATATCGGAAGAGCAAATTTTATCAGAATAGGGAAGACCTTACCCTGAGTCATATTCTGGTCCATAAAAACCTCTCAAAAAATATTTTTATACATACTTATACAACAGCTGAGTTGATCATTTCTACCCATGTTCTGGCACCTTGTTCCAGAAGATCTTTAGGAAATACATAATTATCAGTATGAAGACCTGGACATTCTTCGCCGGCGCCAAGTCCAAAGAAAAACGACCTGGTACAATCTTTGTAATGACCAAAATCTTCGGACCATCTCATAGGTTCAGCCAGCCATCTGCAATTGAACCCCTTATCTTCCATAGAATTTTTGAACCTGAAAGAATCTTCTGGGATGTTTTCCGTACCTGGGAAAACATCCTGCCTCGAAAAGTCCATAGATATAAGATCTGTTACAGGGTGACTCTTGGTTCCGATGCCATGCTTTACAAAAGTGCCTCGGATCCTCTTATATTCAAGGATTGAATATCCAGGGTGCTTGATGCATGCATTCCCTGCACACTCTAGCACATTTTTCTCCAAGGTTACCAGATCTTCAGATTTTTCGGAACGGAGTGTCAGACAGATTTCTGCCTCACCGGCAGAGATTCCAAAATTTTTCTCACCGATATTTACTGATATAATGGTTATTAAAACAAAACCATTATAATTCATTTTTAAAATATCTGGAATCTTTTGGATGATCTCGGCAGCGGCAAAAGCTGGGTTGGCACCCTGCCCTGGATACCCTGCGTGACTCTGCTGACCTGTCAACCTTATTGTAAGCCCCTCAGATGCATCTGCAAATGTATCTTTTGAAAAAAGTAATTGTCCTTTGGGAAAACCGGGAATGTTATGAAGTCCCATGATCATGTCTACGTGCTGTTCATCAAAAAGAGGAAAACATATTTCTGCACCGGCACCGGTTTCTTCGGCAGGCTGAAACAGGAAGATAACGTTTTTACCTATCTTCTTCTCACTTATAAGTGCAGCGGCACCTGCAGCCATTGAGCTGTGACCATCGTGACCGCAACCATGAAATGGTTCTCCATTACTTCTATATATAGCATCAATATCAGCACGAATGGCTATCGTTGGGATGTCTTCACCTTCATGATGGATTCCGTATAACCATCCTTCCTTATTATAAATATCCAGATCTGTTTCATTATTTAGAAAATTAGAAATAATATTTATGGTATGAGATTCGTGACCGGAGATTTCTGGCATTAGGTGAATAGATTCAAATAATTCTGATATTTGCATGATTTGCCCTCAATTTTAAAATAACTGCTTGATAATTTTGTTTTAAGCAAGTACAATAACTACTGTAATTATAGGTATTATTACCTATAATAAGCTAAATTCTTTTACCTGATTTTATTGAAGTTGAACAATATTCAAGTATCGGTTAACAAACTCTAATCCATTTTACCATTATTTACAATAAATAAATCAATAAATGTCCTTTTTCCTTTGTGCAAATGTCTTATGATTATGAATGTCGAAAATGAATGCAAGATTAAAAAAATTTGGTCATACGCATTTTATTTTTTAATGTAACTAACGTAATTATGTTTTAGCAGAAAGGGGCTAAATATGAAAGGTATTCACGTTACAAGTGAGATTAAGCCGCTCAAGAAGGTTTTACTTCATAGACCTGGAAATGAGCTTTTAAATCTTACACCTGATACACTTACAGAACTGCTTTTCGATGATATTCCTTATCTCGATGTAGCACAGGAAGAGCATGATGCATTTGCAAAGATTCTTCGCGACAACGGAACAGAGGTTGTTTACATTGAAGATCTTATGACTGAGGTTCTTGAGGCACATCCTGAACTCGTTGATACATTTATGTATCAGTGGTTAGAGGAAGGCAATATCAAGACAAAGCCTTGGCAGAAGGTACTTCTTGACTATCTCCGTTCAAACTTTAGCGGAAAAGATCTTGTCATGAAGACAATCGAAGGCGTTACCCTTAAGGAAATGGGCGAGAGATATGATACTTTTTCACTTCAGGATATGATCGCTCCTCCTGATGACCTTGTAGTAGCACCTATGCCTAACTTCTATTTCCAGCGTGATCCGTTCGCATCTGTTGGTGATGGCGTATTCCTTCACAAGATGAGATTCCCGACCAGATGTCGTGAGACAATTTATTCAGATTATATATTCAAATATCATCCTGATTTTGCAGGTCTTGTTAAGCGTTACTATGATCGTGACGGACATGCAAACATCGAAGGTGGAGATGTAATGAACCTTACTGAGAATACAATTGCTATCGGTCTCAGCCAGAGAACATCACCTGATGCTATCGAAGAAGTTGCAAGAACAATGTTCGCAGATTCTGATTGCAAGGTTGATACAGTTCTTGCATTCCAGATTCCTTCATGCCGTGCATTCATGCATCTTGATACAGTATTTACTCAGATAGATGTAAATAAGTTCACAGTTCATCCTGCAATCGTTGGACCTCTTACAGTATTCGAGCTTAAGAGCGCTCCTCAGGATCCTACAGGACTTAAGATTACACGTCTTGATTCTGATCTTGAGCACATCCTTGAGAAATACACAGGCCGTGATGATATCGAACTTATCCCTTGTGGTGGCGATGATCTTATCGCAGCTGCTCGTGAGCAGTGGAACGATGGTTCTAACACTCTTTGTGTAGCTCCTGGAACAATCGTTGTATATCAGAGAAATACTGTTACCAACGAACTCCTCAGAAAGAAGGGACTCAATGTACTTGAGATGCCTTCAGCCGAGCTGTCAAGAGGAAGAGGAGGCCCTCGTTGTATGTCTATGCCTCTTATCCGTGAGGACTAAGACAATTAAATTTGTTTCGAAAGCCTAGAGCTTTTGACACCGGGTGCACTATGTAGTGCGCCCGGATATTGGTGTTTTTAGTTTTATTTAATAGAAAGCGAGACAATTATGGGTGTCAATTTAAGTGGAAGAAGCTTCCTTAAGCTTCTCGATTTCACTCCTGCAGAGATTAACTATCTTCTTGATCTTTCAAGAGAATTCAAGAACATGAAGAGAAACGGTGTTCCTCATCGTTATCTTGAAGGAAAGAATGTAGTTCTTCTTTTTCAGAAAACTTCTACACGTACAAGATGCGCATTCGAAGTTGGAGCAATGGATCTTGGTATGGGAGTAACATATCTTGATCCTAATTCTTCTCAGATGGGTAAGAAAGAATCTGTTCAGGATTCAGCTTACGTATTCGGAAGAATGTTTGATGGTATTCAGTTCCGTGGATTTAAGCAGAGCGATGTTGATGATCTTGCTAAGTATTCAGGAATCCCTGTATGGAATGGTCTTACAGATGATTTCCATCCTACACAGATGCTTGCTGATGTTCTTACAATCCAGGATGAATTTGGCCAGAACGTAAAGGGCAAGAAGATGGTATTCTTCGGTGACGCTAGAAATAACGTTGCTAATTCTCTTATGGTTGTATCTGCAAAGCTTGGTATGCATTTCGTAGCTTGTGGACCTAAGGAGCTTATGCCTGCAGAAGATCTTGTTAAGACTTGCAAAGAAGTTGCAAAGGAAACAGGAGCTATTATTGAGCTTACATCTGATGCTAAGGCAGCTGCTAAGGATGCTGATGTTATCTACACAGACATCTGGGTATCTATGGGAGAACCAGCTGAAAAATGGCAGGAGAGAATTGATATTCTTAAGCCTTATCAGGTTAACAAGGAACTTATGTCTTATGCAAAAGACACAGCTATCTTCCTTCATTGCCTACCTTCATATCATGACAGAAACACAGAGAATGGTGAATGGGTATTCGAGACATTCGGCATGGATGGTGTAGAAGTTACAAACGATGTAATCTACGGACCTCAGAGCCGTTGTTTCGACGAAGCTGAAAACCGTATGCATACAATCAAGGCCGTAATGTATGCAACTCTTAAATAATTAGTGTCTAAGAGACTTGTAATCGCCCTGGGTGGAAACGCCCTCGGCAATACACCAGAAGAGCAGCTGCTTCTCGTTAAAAACACAGCTGTAACCATTGTTGACCTTATTGAAGCAGGCTATGATGTTGCCGTCGGCCACGGTAACGGACCTCAGGTCGGAATGATTAATCTTGGAATGGAATTTTCTGCAAACAATGGCGGTAATACACCATTTATTCCTTTCCCAGAGTGCGGCGCTATGACACAGGGATACATTGGTTATCACCTTCAGCAGGCTATCGGTCGTGAGCTTAATAAGCGTCATATCGACAAGACTGTTGCCAGTGTCGTAACACAGACAATCGTTGACAGAAACGATGCTGCATTCGAACATCCTACCAAGCCGGTTGGCGCTTTCTATTCTAAGGAAGATGCTGATAAGATCGCTGCTGAAAAAGGATGGACATTCGTTGAGGACGCAGGTAGAGGATACAGAAGAGTTGTTCCCTCACCTATGCCTGAGAAGATTGTTGAATTGCCTATGATCCAGGAACTGGTTAACAACGGATATGTTGTTGTATCTACTGGCGGCGGCGGAATTCCTGTAGTTGAAGAAGATAACGGCGTTGCAGGTGTTGCAGCTGTTATTGATAAGGATCGTGCTTCTTCACTTCTTGCTCGTGAGCTTAACGCAGATATGCTTGTTATCCTTACAGCAGTTGAGAAGGTTGCTATCCATTTCAACACACCTGAGCAGAAGAACCTTGAGGATCTCACGGTTGAAGAAGCTAAGAAATATGCAGCTGATGGTGAGTTCGCTCCCGGAAGCATGCTTCCTAAGATTGAGTCATGCCTCTCTTTTGTAGAGAATACTGATAACGGTGTTGCTCTCATCACTTCCCTTGAAAAAGCAAAGGAAGCTCTTGAAGGTAAGACAGGTACTCGTATTCACAAATAAGATTCATAAATAACAATGATTCCTAGGCAGACGTTCGCAGGATTCTAATCCCCTCTTGCTTGTAATTTTGCGTAGGAACTGAGTTAGCAAAAAATGAATAACGTGTAAAAACCCCTTCGGCACAAAATTGCCGAAGGGGTTTTTTTGTGATATACTTTTTAGACTTCAAAAAATAAGAGGTTTACAAATGCAATCAATAAAAGAAATACAGGAACAGGCATGCTCATCTTATGATAGACGCAAGATGTGTACTTATGATGTGGAATTTATTGAGGAACCTTCGGTTCCACTTATACATCAGACGGCGAGATTTTGGTTCATAAAAAAAGGAAAAGCACTTATCAATGTAAATGGTAGGCTATATAATGGCAAGGCTGGGTCTTTGTTTTGCATTTTACCATGGAGCACTACAAGTATACTTTCCGTCGATGAACCACTGACACTGATAAAAGTAGTTTTCAACATAGAACTCATATCAAATTCTCTTAAGGCAGGATATGTTCCTGAGAATATGGAGTCAGGCCTTTTGCGTCCACTTAGACAATATCCGTTTATTATGATTACAGAAACCGAACAAGAGAGGATAGTTTCTATTCTCGATGCAATAAGGGAAGAGACTGGGATAGAGTCAGTTATAAATAATGGAGATGAAGAACAAAAGGATCTGGCAACGCTCCTTATAAAAAATAAGCTTGAAGAGCTTATGATATTATATGACAGACATATAATAAATAATGGAAAGGAAATGCAGGATTCGGATAAAAAAACGGATATTATCAGTTATATTTATGCGCATCTTGAAGAACATCCAAGGACAGAACAGCTTGCAGAAGTTTTTGACCTGTCAGAGGACGAGGTAAGAGAATACATCAGGGATAGAACAGGAATGTCTGTTTCAGCCATTTTTAATGAGATGCGTATCTCAAAAACGACAGATCTACTGACATATACAGGGCTGGCACTTACTGACATTGCATTTATAGTTGGGTTTGCAGATGCATCACATCTGATAAGAAATTTTGAGAATAGAACAGGATATACACCCAATCAATATAGACAGATTTATCCGGTTAATAAGATATCGCTGGATGATAACGCAGGTGAAAAGGGATACAATATTGTATCTTATATTGGCGAACATTATGCGGAAGAACTTAAGCAAACAGAAATTGCTGACCGGTTTGGAATTACAGTTGTGGAAATGAATAAGATCATGTTGTATATAGTTGAGAGAAACTTTGAAGAATTTCTCAACTATCTAAGAATAAACCAGGCATCCAAACTCTTGGTGGAAACCAAAGATGCCATGGTAGATATAGCTGTAAATGTGGGATATAATAACGTCAAGACTTTTAATAGAAATTTTGCAAGGCAAAGAGATATGACACCTGGAGAATTTAGAAAGACCTATATTTTACAGGATGACGGGGAATAGGACTAAAATACAAATAGGAGGCATGGAATAATGATGAACATTTCGGATGATATAAAATATGTCGGATGTGATGATTCGACGTTGGATCTTTTCGAGGGACAGTATAAGCTTAACTATGGAGTGACATACAATTCCTATGTTATTCTTGATGAAAAAATTGCTATTATGGATACTGTTGACAAGCGTACAACAGATGAGTGGATCAGTAATCTTGAAAATGTATTAGGTGATAAAATTCCGGATTACCTGGTAGTCCAGCATCTAGAACCAGACCATAGCGGAAGCATGCAGGTTCTGGCTCAGAAATACCCTGGAATGGATATAGTATGTTCTGAAAGAGCAGCAGCCATGGTACCACAGTTTGTAAATATGGATTTAAGTAAGAGAATAATATCTGTAAAAGAGGGGGATACACTTACACTTGGAAATCATACGCTTACATTTATAATGGCACCTATGGTTCATTGGCCTGAGGTTATGATGACATATGACGCTGTCAGTAAGACATTATTTTCGGCAGATGGATTTGGAACATTCGGTGATTCTAGAAACAGAATCAGTTGGATAGTTGAGGCTAGAAGATATTATTTCAATATAATAGGAAAATATGGAACTTCTGTACAGAATGTTTTAAAAAAAGCAGAGAATCTGGATATAAAAAATATAGCACCACTTCATGGCCCTGCTTTGGGAAAAGATGTATCGGAATATATTGAGTACTACAAGAAATGGAGCAGCTATGAGCCGGAGAAAAGCGGAGTGTTGATTGCTTATGCCTCACCTCATGGCAATACCAAAGAGGCGGCGCTTTATATGAAAAAGCTTCTCGAAGACAGAGGTGAGAAGGTAGTTGTAATAGACCTTAATCGTGGCGATATGGCAAGAGCAGTTGAGGGAGCGTTCTGCTTTGACAGAACAGTTATTGCTGGAACAACATATGACGGCGCACTATTCCCTTCAGTTATGGATTTCCTGTATCATCTTCAGGTCAAGAACTTCCAGAAGAGAACTTTCGGTATAATTGAAAATGGATCATGGGCACCTTCTTCAGGAAGAAGAATCAAGGATGAACTTGGTAAAATGAAGGAAATTACAGTTTTGGATCCTATAGTTTCAATCAGAACCCAAAAGAAACCTGCTGATGATTCTCAGTTCGCAGCACTTGCTGATGCACTTGTTATGGCTGGTAAAAATAATTGATAATAAAAATTCCCGCTTTTTAAAGCGGGAATTTTTGTGTTAAAAGATCAATAGTCTACGTCTAATAAGCATAATCCTTTGGCGGGAGCAGTTGGACCAGCAAGATTTCTGTCCTTGCCGTCTATTATGGCTACGATCGCATCCGGAGCCATTCTACCGGCACCGATCTCGATCAGAGTTCCTGCCAGTATTCTTACCATGTTTTGCAGAAAACCTGTACCATGAAAAGAGATGTGTATATATCCTTTACTGCATCGTACTTCAACGTTGTCAACTATTCTGACACAAGATTTTTTGAAATGAGAGTTGCCACAGAAACTTTTAAAATCATGTTCTCCGATGATATCAGCGGAAGCTTTTCTCATGGCTTCAACATCGAGAGGCGTATCAACTACAGTAACGTATTTGCGGTCGAAAATTGGCTTGCATGGGCCATTGTAAATAGAATACATGTATGTCTTGCCGGCGGCATTATATCTGGCGTGAAAGCGATCAGAAGCTTCTTTTACATCTAAAACCGATATGTCGCTGGGGAGATTTTTATTTAAAAATTCCAAGGCAGAATCGCAGGACCTGTTGGTATCCATAACAACAGAAGCAATCATTGCTCTGGCATGGACACCGGCATCGGTTCGTCCTGCTCCGCTTATTTCCACATCCGAAACGGGTATATTGCACATTTTTGAAATGGCATTTTCAAGAGCACCTTGAATAGTGGGTTTGTTGGGCTGGTGCTCCCAACCAAAATATCTGGTTCCGTCATAGGATATTTTTAACTTATAATTTTTTCTCATTTGATTTCCTTATTTTGCAGTATTATGCAATTATTGTTGACTTTGCTTTGTTCACATTGTTGAATCATAGTATACTTGAGACATATATTCAAACAAAAACCACATCGAAAACTAATATAAAGCATATTGGTAAGGACAAATGTCATAAAAAATACAAAATAATTTGCAAAAGTACAATACACTTAGAATATAAATGATATAATATGTTCCAAAATAAGGTTTTGGTTTCTTTGGGCGTTTACGCGCATTATTATAAGGAGGCATTATAATGCAGACATTAAACTACACTATTACAGATCCTATGGGAGTTCATGCTAGACCTGCAGGAATCTTTGTCAAAGCGGCAGCTAAGTTTCCATGCGCCATCAAGATTAAAAAAGGCAATAATGAAGTGGATGCTAAGAGAATCATCGCTGTAATGAGCCTTGGAGTTAAACAGGGTGAGGAAATTACCCTTACAGCAGACGGCGAATATGAAGAAGACGCCATCAAGGCACTTGGAGATTTTCTTAAGGAAAACCTATAAAAAGAGCACTTTGAGGTCTTCTATAGAAAGACCTATAGTCAGTGTAATTGGCGATCTTTTATAGGAAGATCTATAAAAAGAGCACTTGAAGATCTTTTTTAGGAAAGATCAATAATAAGTGTGCTTGGAGATTTTCCATTGGGAGATCTATTATCAGAATGGAAAGAGGGTGCCAATGTTTTGACACCCTTTTTTAGATATATGTAAGGAGAATATATGGAATTTATTGGGAAAAGCGTTACAAGTGGTGTAGCAATAGGAAAGCTTGTGATTTTTCGAAAGGACGACAGTCTGGTCAAAAGGACAAGAGTTGAAGATCCCGAGACAGAGGTAAATAGATTTCAAGAGGCTAAGGCCAAGGCAATGGACCAGCTCAAGGATCTGTATGATAAGGCACTTAAGGAAGTCGGAGAGGCCAATGCAGCTATTTTTGATGTTCATCAGATGCTTTTGGATGATCTAGACTATAACGATTCTATAGTTAATATCATTAGAACACAGAAGGTCAATGCTGAATATGCAGTAGCAACTACTGGGGATAATTTTGCTACAATGTTTTCTGAGATGGACGACGATTATATGCGTGCAAGAAGCGCGGATATGAAGGACATTTCAAATAGGGTTGTCACAGTCCTTCAGGGCAAGTCAGATGGAATGATATCTGCTTCTGAACCTTTTATATTGCTGGCTGATGATCTGGCTCCTAGTGAAACGGTCCAACTGGATAAGAACCTTGTGCTATCTTTTGTGACAAGGGGTGGGTCGACCAATTCGCATACAGCCATTTTGGCTAGAAACATGAATATACCGGCAGTTATCGGAGTGGATTTTCCGGAGAACTGTGACGGAAAAATGGCAATTGTCGATGCCTACAATAGTAAGCTGATCATAGATCCTGCTGCTGAAGAAATTGAAAAGTTCAAGAAGATTCAGGAACAGGATGCAGAGAAGCTCAGGCTACTTCAGGAATTGAAGGGAAAAGAAAACATTACGCTTGATGGCAAGAAGATCAACGTCTATGCCAATATTGGTGGAGTAGGCGATGTGGCAGATGTACTGAAAAATGATGCCGGTGGGATCGGACTGTTCAGAAGCGAATTCCTATATCTTGGAACTGATGATTATCCTACTGAAGAACAGCAGTTTCAGGCATATAGAACCGTTGCTGAAACAATGGCAGGTAAAAAGGTTATAATAAGAACACTGGATATTGGAGCTGACAAGCAAGTAGATTATTTCAAGCTTGATAAGGAAGAAAATCCGGCAATGGGCTATAGAGCAATTAGGATCTGCCTTGACAGACCAGAGATATTCAAGACACAGCTGAGAGCGATTTTTAGAGCAAGCTATTATGGCACTATATCAATTATGTATCCTATGATAATCTCTGTAGATGAAGTTCATAAGATAAAAGAAATAGTAAAAGCGGTTAAGGCGGAGCTGGATCAACAGGGAATTCCATACGGAGACGTTGAAGAAGGAATTATGGTTGAGACACCGGCTGCTGTTATAATCAGCGATGAACTGGCAAAAGAAGTTGACTTTTTCTCGATAGGTACCAATGACCTTACACAGTATACACTTGCGATCGACAGACAGAATGCCAAGCTTGATCCTATCAATGATTCACACCATCCGGCTGTCCTTCGCGAAATCGAAATGACTATAAAAAATGGTCACAATGGAGGAGCTTGGGTAGGGATATGCGGAGAACTAGGTGCTGACACAACACTTACAGAGACTTTCCTGAAAATGGGAGTGGATGAACTGTCGGTAAGCCCGGCAAAGATTCTTCAGGTCAGAAATACAATAAGAAAAATTGACATTACCAAATAATTTGCCGCCTCGTAAAATGAAAGGGATGATTTGATGAGCAGATATAAGTCAGCGATATTTGATTTGGATGGAACACTACTAAACACACTTCCTGATCTTATGAACAGCGTCAATTATGTGTTGAAAAAGAACAACCAGCCTATCCGTACTTATGATGAGGTTAGACGATTTGTAGGAAATGGAATCAGAAAGCTTATGGAGCGAGCAACTCCCGATGATATTTCGACTGAGCTTTTTGAAAAGGAATATCAGGAATTTCAGGATCACTATCAACTCCATTGTATGGATGATACAGTTCCATATGATGGAATGATGCGCTTGCTGAAATATCTACAGGATAATGGAATTAAAACAGCAATCGTATCTAATAAAAATGATTCCGCAGTCCAAAAATTATATCAGCATTATTTTTGCGATGAAATAGATACAGCCAGAGGCATCAAAGAAGGAATGAAGACCAAACCTAATCCTGACGTGGGATTTTCTGCTATGAATGAGATCAATGCCGAAAGAGAATCTTCCATATATATAGGAGATTCTGATGTGGATGCAGCTACTGCAAAAAACCTAGGACTAGATTGTATATTGGTTTCATGGGGATTCAAGGATAGAGAGTTCCTGCAACAGTTTGATGTTATGAAAATAGCAGATACGGTAGATGATATAATAGAAATACTGAATTAGAATTATTTGATTGTGTGTAGAACATCATATATTTGTATTATGGCAACTTATTATATAGATAAAAGGAAATAGAAAAATATGTATATAGCAGACAGATGGGAAGACTTTGAAGTTCTGGATTGCTCCGGAGGGGAAAAAGTAGAGCGTTGGGGCGATTATATCCTTAGACGTCCGGATCCACAGGTAATATGGAATACTGGGAAAAAAGGAGACGGATGGAAACATCCCAATGCTACATATCACAGAAGCACCAACGGCGGTGGGGATTGGGATGTTTTTGATCTTCCTGAAGAATGGGACATAGGTTATACTCTTCCATCTGGGAAGAAACTCACATTCAGATTGAAGCCATTTAAGTTTAAACATACTGGACTATTTCCGGAACAGGCAACAAACTGGGACTGGTTTTCTGAATTGATCGAAAAAGCTAAGGCAGAAGATCCAGAAAGAGAGATAAATGTACTTAATCTTTTTGCATATACGGGCGGAGCTACTCTTGCAGCAGCAGCAGCAGGAGCAAAAGTTACTCATGTAGATGCAGCTAAGGGAATGGTTAACTGGGCCAAGGAAAATGCTGAGGTCTCAGGTCTTGGAAATTCACATATCAGGTATCTGGTAGATGATTGCGTGAAGTTTGTAGAGAGAGAAGAGCGCCGAGGCCATAAGTATGATGCAATTATTATGGATCCGCCTTCCTATGGCAGAGGTCCTAAAGGCGAGATATGGAAGCTGGAAGATTGCGTTTTTGAGCTAATAGTCAATGCAGAAAAAATCCTTTCAGATAAACCACTTTTTTTCCTGGTAAATTCATATACAACCGGATTACAGCCGGCAGTTCTTACATATATGATAGAAACAGCGCTCGCAGGACATGGCGGTCATGCGGAAAGTACAGAAATAGGTCTGAAGGTTAAAAAAACAGGTCTGGTTCTACCGGAAGGAGCATCTGGAAGGTACTTTTGATAGCGTATTTTGATATTTGTGGATTGTATTGAAAAAAATACAATAACTTTCAGAATACGCTTGCACCCACTGCCAAATCGTTGTATATTATCAAGTGCTGTGATATTGATAGCGTAGAAACGTGAGATTGCTGCATTAGCAGGTAACTCCGCGGAGCGAATGTCAAGTCAAGAAACTGACGACAAGTCACTGTACTAATAATGTCTACCAATGTGTAGAAACAAACGTGTGAGTACAAAAATGGACACACACGGACTAGTGTACAGTCACCACTTGTCGTACTACAAAAGTGCGAAAAGGAGGCGGCTTTTTTTATGGCAACACAAGTAATGCGAATCACACTCAAAGCTTATGATCACGAATTGGTTGATGCTTCGGCTGCAAAGATCATCGAAACAGTTAAGAAGAACGGCGCAGTTGTAAGCGGACCCGTACCCCTTCCTACAAAAAGGGAAGTAGTTACGATTCTTCGTGCAGTACATAAGTATAAGGATTCAAGGGAGCAGTTCGAGAGAAGAACTCACAAGAGACTTATCGACATCATGACTCCGACCCCGAAAACTGTCGAGGCTCTATCAAGACTTGAAATGCCTGCCGGTGTCTATATAGACATCAAAATGAAGGAAAAGTAATTTTCCTGTAACAAACAACATGCATGAGCACATAGTGCTCCGCTGCAAACTAGCATGAGCATGAATATGCTCCGCTGTAGTATCACATGAGCGCGCAAGCGTTCCGCTGTAAAAGGAGAAACAACAAATGAAGAAAGCAATACTTTGCAGAAAGCTGGGAATGACCCAGATTTTCAACGAAGATGGTTCTTTAGTACCAGTTACTGTACTTGAGGCTGGCCCTAATGTAATCACTCAGATCAAAACCCTTGAGAACGATGGCTATGAAGCAGTTCAGGTAGGATTCGTTGAAAACAAGGAAAAAGTAGTCAAGAAGGACGCTCAAGGCAAAAAGAACGTAGCACATCGCCACGCAACCAACAAAGCCGAAAAAGGTCACTTCGATAAGGCTGGCGTTTCCGCAAAGAAGTTCGTTAAAGAGTTCCGTTTTGAGAACGCAGCTGACTACAATCTCGCAGATGAGATCAAGGTTGACATCTTTGAAGCAGGCGACAAGATTGACGCTACTGCAATTTCAAAGGGCCACGGATTCGAATCAGCAATCAAGAGATTTAACCAGCACAGAGGACCTATGGCACATGGCTCTAAGTTCCATCGTCATCAGGGTTCTAATGGATCATGTTCAACACCTAGCCGTGTATTTAAGGGCAAAGGTATGCCTGGACATATGGGAACTGCTAAGACAACAGTTCAGAACCTCGAAGTTGTAAGAGTCGATGCAGAAAAGAATCTTATCCTGGTTCGCGGATCAGTTCCTGGACCTAAGAAGTCTTTGGTAACTATCAAGGAAACAGTTAAGGCATAAGGATCAGGAAAGGAGGAATTATAAAATGGCTACAGTATCAGTATTTGATATGCAGGGCAAAGAAGTAGGCACTATTAATCTTAACGATGCTATCTTCGGAGTCGAAGTTAAAGAAAATCTCATACATATGGCTGTGAAGAGTCATCTGGCAAATCTTCGTCAGGGAACTCAGAAAGCTAAGACACGTTCAGAAGTAGCGGGCGGCGGAAGAAAACCTTGGAAACAAAAGGGAACCGGTCATGCAAGACAGGGATCTATCCGTGCTCCTCAGTGGACAGGCGGCGGAGTTGTATTCGCACCCGTACCAAGAGATTATAGCTTCAAGATGAATAAAAAAGAGAAGAGAGCAGCTCTTAAGGGAGCACTTACTTCTAAGGTTCAG
>JAGOLM010000122.1 GCA_017994075.1 Lachnospiraceae bacterium | reverse complement strand
ATATTTTATCAGCCTGAAGATCCTTCTGCACTTCCATTATCTGCGACTCAGTATAATGAACTGATTGAAGATCTTTCCTCTGCAGATTCTATTGATGACTGTCAGGATTATTCCGGACCGCTTATGAAAAAAGGTGTTATTGTAAGACATCTACTGCTCCCGGGTTCATTCGAGGACTCCAAAAATGTTATTCAATATCTGCATAATACATTTGGTTCACAAATATATATCAGTATCATGAATCAATATACACCTATGGAGCAGGCAAAAATCTATCCCTCTCTAACCAGAAAAATCAGTTCCGATGAATATGATGCACTAACGGACTTCGCCATCTCACTTGGTATTGAGAATGGATTTGTTCAAGGGAATGATACTGCAAGCGAAAGTTTTATTCCCTTATTTGATTATAAAGGATTATAATTTTCTATTCCTCATTTAACCGGATTTTTAAAACAAAAGCGGCAGGATTTGTAGAGACGGGGGTGCGGACGTTTTCTTGGACATCTAAGCTGCTAATCCAAGGCTACGTCTGTACTCCATAGGGCTCATATATCCTAATGATTTTTTAATTCTTGATTCATTATACCAGTTAAGGTAATCATTTAATGTATCTATAAAATCTGAGATACTTACATCAGTCCAATCTGTATTGTAAAACATCTCATTTTTTAATCTACCAAAGACTCCCTCACAGGCTGAATTATCCGGGGAGTAACCTTTCCTTGACATAGAACGAATTAAGCCGTTATGATCCATTCTTTCTATCCATCCAGGCCATCGATAGTGCACACCTCGGTCGGAATGTACTATTGGCTTCTCATCCTGCAGTAATTTATTAATCGCATCATCAAGCATGGAATTTACTAAGTTAGAGTCTGGAGTAAGCCCAATTTTCCAGGTAATCAAAAGGCCATCAAAACAGTCTACAATCGGAGACAAGTACACTTTTCCTGCAGGAATAGCGAATTCTGTTATATCCGTTAACCATTTGGTGTTTGGTGCCATCGCAGAAAAATTTCTTTCAATTATATTAGGAACAGCAGGGGTTATTTCTCCAACGTATGAGTTATATTTACCTGTTTTCTTGACCTTTACAATCAAGCCTTCTTCGCTCATTATTCGACGCACAATTTTCTCTGAGACAAATATAGCTTCTCGCTTAAGTAATGCGTGTATTCTTCTGTATCCATATCTTTTCTGATTTGCACAAAATATTTCTTTTATTTTTTCTCTTAGTACTGAATATTTATCAGGTCGAGCCAGAGAGCTTTCTTGATAATAATAACTGCTCTTTGAGAGTTCAAATTTCGTTCGCAATAACGGCAGTGGGTATTTATTTTTCAGGGCATCGATTATCACTGCCTTTTCTCTGTTGGTCAGAGATGTATGATCGATGCCTGGGTCTTTTTTTAATACATTTATAGTTTCTTTTAAAATGTCAATTTCCATTTGCATATTTTGCATTTGGGATCTTAATTCTTCTATTTCTTTGCTAGAAGATTTCTCATTACATTGAAGATATGGTTTTGTAAATTTTTTAGATGAAATACTCTTTGTATTCATTAATCCTAAGGTTCCTTTTTTAAGATACTTTTTTCGCCATAGGTAAATGCTAGCCCGGCTATAGCCGATTTCACCTGATACATAGTTTACATTTTCTCCGTTTTCAAAGCAACGCTTTATTGCTTTTAATTTAATTTCTAAGGGTGGATTCCTTGGGTGATCTGCAGGATTTCCAAATCTTGCTAAAGGTTTTCGCTTTTTTGGCTGCTTATTTTCATCACGAACCCATTTGTATAAATACTCACGTGCTGGATAACCTAGAATTCGTACGGTTTCTGTGGCAGAACAGGTTTGTTTATACAGCAATAAGGCAGTTTCTTTTTGTTTACTTGAATACATAAAAGGCTCCTTTCGGAGCCCTATAGGAGTCCAGGTTTATGTCCGCACCCCCCTCTCCACTTTCCCACAGAAATCGAAAGATTAATGTTGTTTGTGGGTAAGCAAAACGTATGATACGCTTTTTTATTGCATCATATTGTCAAATTAATAGTATTTTCAAAGCAGTTCATTCTGTGAGAGGTCAGTCTTTTCCATTCTTCTGCGGTCATTCTCAATCCATTCATCAAGGGAAAGCGGTGTGTAATCAGAATACATACAGAAACAATTAATCATATGGCATGGAATCGGATGCATTTTTTCATCCAGTCCCATCTTCATCGTTCCACGTGTTATTTCCTGAAATTTCTCAATCAGACGCTGATCCGTCGTGTCATGTACATGTCCGTACAGCATATAAACCTTAGGTTCTTTGTTGTTTTTCAGACGATATTGTCCGTTATAGCACATGATCGGATAATGAGAAAGGATGACCTTTCTCTGATTATCATGTAATTCATCGTAGGGTTTGATCCAAGAAAAACGATCCGAAGCATATTTCTTATCCTTCAGATATCGGTCATGGTTACCTTCAATCAGATAAATTGTCCCGTGCAGTTGCGGGAAAATTTCCGCATTCTGCTCGGGTGTTCCATAGGAAAAATCTCCAAGAACAACAACCGAGTCATTCTTTCGGACTT
>JAGOLM010000121.1 GCA_017994075.1 Lachnospiraceae bacterium | reverse complement strand
CACCTACACAGAAGATAAGAATATTTCCAACATATGAGAGATGACTAAGAGCTGTTTCGGTCATAAAAGGGCCTGCAAACACTGCAGCAAGAGTTATGACACCCTGGAAAATAGCAATAGACACTACAGAGAAAATAGCACCCTTTCCCATAGAGGCAGTCATGATGCATAGGATAACCGCATCGAGGATACCCTTTGCCATTAGGATCGTATAATCACCAGATACTCCGTCCTGTATGGAACCTACAATAGCCATGGCACCGATGCAAACCGTACATGTTGCAGATAGAAAAGCGTTGACGAATGTTGAATCTCCATCATTTTTTGTCTTTTTACGAAGCCATACTCCGAATTTTTCTATCCAACCTTGAATGTTAAGGAGTTCACCGATAACAGCACCGCCGGCAAGGGAGATCATCATCATCATGGTACCGCCTGTGGTGAGTCCGCCGCCTTTTATCTGAAGCATCTTTGCTACAGTTCCGCCAATTGCTAGAAATATTACGCTCATTCCGTTGGCGTAATTAAGTGTTTCTTGAAGTTCGGGTTTGATTTTTTTGCCAAATATGAAACCAAGCATTCCGCCGAAAAGAGCCAAACCAACATTTATTAGTGTACCAAGACCACGCATTATTGTTTTCCTCGCTTAACTATTTAGAATTTTCATATGAATTGTGAATTGATTTTGTAAATTATCAATCAATACAAATGTATGCTGAGCAAATGACAGCATGTTCTTAGTTATAATAATAATTCCAAATAAAATCAAGGGTTAAACAGTATTTTTTAAAGATTATTCCTAAATTCCAGCAAAGAAGGTATCGACTCTTCCTGTATGTAACTATTATCTGCTGCAATAGTAAGCAGGGTATCATAATCTGATATAGATACACACTTTATATTGGAAGCTGCCAGTAGTTCTCCGGATTTTTTGATACCGTAGGTAAAAATCGAAACGATCCCTAAGACATCAGCTCCGATCTCACGGAGAGCTTCGGCAGTCTCTATAGCACTTCTGGCTGTAGAGATTAGATCCTCAACTACGACGACCTTGGTGCCTGGGGTGCATATCCCTTCGATATTATTCTGCCTGCCATGATCCTTGGAGCTAGATCTGACATATCCCATGGGAAGGTCTAGAATATCAGCTGTAAGGGCTGCATGGGCTATTCCTGCAGTGCTGGTTCCCATAAGGCACTGGGCGTCTGGATAATTCTTGCGGATAAGTTCGGCCAATGCACTTTCCACATGGTTTCGAACTTCAGGATAGGAAAGTGTCAATCTATTGTCGCAGTATATAGGGGATTTGATGCCACTGGCCCAGGTGAAAGGGTCATCTGGTCTTAAAAAAACTGCTTTGATAGATAATAGATCTTTTGCGATTTGTTCTTTTGTAGTCATTTTTATTTCCTTTCAGATTTTTATATTTTGATCCCGATAGGATTAGCAGCCTATAAAATCGGATATTGCTCTTTTATAGGCAGCTACCGGATCTTTTGCACCGGTTATTGATCGGCCGATAACGATATAGTCTGAACCTGATTTTCTGGCATCGGCAGGAGTTGTAACTCTTTTTTGGTCTCCGGCATTATCTTCACTGAATCTTATACCGGGAGTTACTGTTATGAAACTGTTTCCACAGGCACTTTTTACCTGGCTGGCCTCTAGGGGAGAACATACAACGCCATTGCAACCTGATGCGGCAGCATTTTTGGCATAGGAAATAACAGTGTCTTCCATACTTCGATCGATCAGGAGCTCACGGTGCATCTGTTCTTCACTGGTACTTGTAAGCTGCGTTACTGCTAATAGAATGGTATCACTTTCATTAAGAGCGTCTCTTGCTGATTGCATCATCGCACTTCCGCCTGCAGCATGAACATTAACCATATCTACCTGAAGATCAGAAAGCACCTTCATGGCACGACCTACAGTATTTGGAATGTCATGAAGCTTTAGATCTAGAAATATCTTGTGCCCCATGGATTTTACTTCTCTCACGATGTCGGGTCCGTTGGCATAGAAGGCTTCCATCCCGATTTTAACAAATGGCTTTTCTATTTTAAAAAGTGCCAGAAAGTCCGTGAGTTCTTGTTTTGTGCCATAGTCACAGGCAATTATCACATCATTGTTTTTGTTACCCATTTTTCACCTCATGCTGTATATATATATTTTTGTATGTTCTTTAACTTTTTTTGCTTATTTTTTGATTAAATTAATTAAATTAGTATGAATAGATATAAACTCAAATTTATTTATGTGCTCGTCCAATGATTTCAGATAGCTCTGTTATATTATAGGTGTCCATTAATTCGGATAGCTCTTTTTTGATACGAGGCAGAGCCATAGGATCTGTCAGAAGTTCTGTTCCGATTTCTGTAGCACTGGCACCGGCTGACATCATCTCGATCACGTCCCGACCGCTGGATATGCCGCCACAACCTATAATAGGAATATTTACATTTTTGTAGACCTCATAGATTTTGTATAAAGTGAGGGGGAATATACCTGGACCGCTGACGCCTCCTGTTATATTGGAGAGGATCGGTTTACCGGTACGGATATCAAGTCTCATTCCGAGCC
>JAGOLM010000054.1 GCA_017994075.1 Lachnospiraceae bacterium | reverse complement strand
CCTATATTATGTTTGGACTATATTTAATTTATACTATTGATTCTAGCAGAGAGATCATCTTTTTATAAAAAAATAATACACCTCTTGAATTTTCCAATCAATATTATTCATTCTTTTTAAAATGTCAAAAATGGGCTATACTCATGATGTCAGTGGGATCCTCCCAGGCAATTAGATCATGTGAACATTGATCTGATATTAATTCAAATTATGGAGGTAATTATGTCATATAAATATGAAATAGGTTTTATCGGATGCGGTAATATGGGAAGTGCGATTCTAAAGGGTATACTAGGTTCCTCACTGTCTGTACCCGGAAAAATAGCTGCAAGCGCTAATTCTGAAGCTACATGCAATCGTCTGAGAACAGAATTCAATATAAATATTGAATCTGATAATACTGAAATCGTCAAAAATTCCAAGGTGGTTTTTATAGCTGTCAAGCCTGCTGTGTTTGGTCAAATATCATATAGCATCAAATCACTGTTCAAACATGACCAGCTAATCGTGTCAGTTATGGCTGGCAAGAGCCTCAAGATCATTAACAAGTCGCTTATCGGATACGACGAGTTCTCTGACTATTCTGATAAAAGTGAAAGTCTTCAGATCGTAAGAGCAATGCCTAATACTCCCGCTCTCATAGGTGAGGCTATGTCTGCTCTTTCCTATAGTGAATCCGTAACAGATGCTAATAAAGCTCTTGCAACTAAAATATTCAACAGTTTCGGCAAGTCTGAAGAGATTCCTGAGAATCTTATGGATGCTGTAACTGGAGTAAGCGGCTCATCTCCTGCCTATATCTATATGATGATCGAAGCCATGGCCGATGAGGGTGTCCGTGCCGGACTTCCCCGCCAGAAATCCTACACTTTTGCGGCTCAGGCCGTTCTTGGTTCTGCCAAAATGGTTCTAGAGACCGGTAAACATCCCGGAGAATTAAAAGATGCCGTCACCTCCCCCGGTGGAACCACTATTGCAGGTCTGGCAGCACTAGAAGAAATGGGGTTCAGAGGCACCGTTATGGAAGGAATCCATGCTGCTATTATGAAATCAATAGACATGAGCAAATAGTTATATTACGTTTGAATCACGTTTGTAATAATGCAATGATTGCACATAAAAAAGATGTAAGAATGATAGTCATTCTTACATCTTTTTTTGATGTTATTAAAAGTTATTTTGAGGTTATTTTTAAGGTCGCATATTTATTTTATATGAGGCTCTTAGAAGTCTGTAAGTGTGCCTTCTCTTCTCTCGAGAAATGCACCCATACCTTCCTTCTTATCATGTGTATCATTAACTACACCAAAGAGGTTAGCTTCCATCTCGACTGCATTTTTGATGTCCATGTCATAGCCATTGTTAATGGCTGCCTTGGCAACTGATACAGCGTAGCTTGCCTTTTTGATAATCTTTTTAGCCATTTCCTTGGCTGTTGCCATAAGTTCTTCCTTGGCAACTACCTTATTAACAAGACCGATTCTATATGCCTCTGCAGCATCAATATTATCGCATGTAAATATCATCTCCTTGGCACGTCCCATTCCTACCAGACGAGCAAGTTTCTGAGTTCCACCGAATCCGGGTATGATTCCCAGACCGCACTCAGGCTGACCAAAAATAGCGTTATCAGAAGCGATCCTGATATCACATGACATAGATATCTCACATCCGCCACCAAGTGCAAATCCGTTAACAGCTGCAATTGTGACCTGTCTCATATTTGTAAGCTTAAAGAAGGGAACTGAAGCACGGATCCCGAAAGCTCTTGCCTCAGGTGCTGTGAAGTTTACCATCTCTGAAATATCAGCTCCTGCAACAAATGACTTGAACTCATTACCCTTTTTATCAGGACCACCTGTCAATATAATAACCTTGATATCGTCCCTAGGCTCTATTTCTGTAAGTGCAACATTAAGTTCTTCAAGTGTCTCTGAATTAAGTGCATTAAGTGCTCCAGGCCTTGAAACTGTAAGAACTGCTATTTCATCTTCCACTTCAAGCTTCAGATTTTTAAATTCTGTCATGTTGTTCCCCCTTCTAGAAAACATTCTTTATATTCAGTGTGTTTTTACGGTTTTACCATCAAAACAAGTACTCGCATTACATTAATTTCAACTATAGCGTTTTGATAATTTTTTGTCAATCGCGAATCATCTGCCAAATCTTACAAAATTTGAAGGGGATTTATAGGCAGTTTTCATCCAAGCAGTTTTTCAACTGTTGCCAGACGTACGCATGTCGCAAATATTTTGATGGCCATTTCCAGCTCCTCATTTTTAGGGTACGAAGGAGCCAGACGAATGGTAGAGTTTTCCGGATCACAGTGATAGGGGAAAGGGGCCCCGGCACCTGTTAAGGTCACTCCAACTTCTTTTGCCATCTTTATAACTTCTGAAGCCAAATTGGGTTTGGTAGTAAAGGTCACAAAATAACCTCCCAACGGCTCGGTCCACTCACCGGCATCTCTGCCTGTAAGTTCTTCATCTAATATATTGAGTAATGCTTCGAATTTCGGGCGAAGAGACTCTGCATGCTTAGACATCTGATGTCTAATGCCTTCCCTGTCCTTTAAAAATTTAACATGGCGAAGCTGATTAACCTTGTCATAGCCTATTGTCTGAGCGCTAAGGGCCTTAATTGTATCTTCTCTATTGGCTATGGACGTTGCCATTCCGGCAATTCCAGCACCTGCAAAGCTTATCTTGGAGGTCGATGCAAATTCGAAAACCATATCCGGATGACCGGCTTTTTCACATTCATCCAAAATGTTCAAGATCTTGCCCTGCTTATCAGGCTCATCATATAAATGGTGAACGCAATATGCATTATCCCAAAATATCCTAAAGTCCTCTGCTGCAGGTTCAAGAGCTGCAAATCTTCTAACTGTTTCGTCTGAATATATATAACCCTGTGGGTTGGAATAAAGGGGAACACACCAGACTCCCTTAACCGCAGGATCTTTTACGAGTTCTTCGATCATATCCATATCAGGGCCGTTCTCATACATAGGCACATTTATCATCTGGATGCCAAAATACTCTGTCACTCCAAAATGTCTGTCATAACCCGGGCAAGGACATATCCATTTTACCTCCGGGAGCTTTGTCCAAGGTGTACTTCCCATATATCCCTTTAGCATTCCTCTAGCCACTGTATCGAACATGATATTAAGGCTGGAATTACCATACACAATAACCTGCTCAGGCTTGGCATCTACCATCGATGCAATAAGCGCTCTAGCCTCAGGGAGACCATCCACGCCGCCATAATTCCTGGTATCTATTCCAGTAGCAGGATCTGTAATATCATCTGCCATCACTGATGTAAGAAGATCTGCTGACAGATCCAGCTGCTCAGAAGAAGGCTTGCCTCTGGCCATATTAAGTGTCAGATCCATCTCCTGATATTTTTTATAAGCTGCCCTGAGGCTCTCTCTTTCACGTAAAAGCTCATCGTGCGTCATCTCACTGTAAGACTGCATCTTTGTCCTCCCAAACCTATAGTTTCTGTTTTACTTTTGCCTATTTCTTTCACTAAAATCATCAATATGTATGCATCATGCATCCATTTAAAATGCATATCCATATGATTTTTTAGTTATCTGTCTTCAACTATTACTAATTCACTGATACAAATAATTAGAACATAAAAAAATATTTTCATTTATTTTTCATCTCTTTTTGGAATTTACATATCTCTCTTTTAAGGCTTGATGAATTTGCATTTGTTGTATTGCTTCATTTTGCTTTATTTTTTCTTTGATTCTATGCTTTTATTTATGCAAAATGAATTTTTATCTTATTTGCAATTCATTTTCTATTATATATGTGTACAGCTTTTTTTCAAGAGGTATACAGTAAAAAAATAAACAAGAAAAATAGTTTATATACTGCTTTTGCATAAAAATTGTCTATGGCATAGCCATACAAGCCTCTCATAAACTATATTTCGAGAAATATCTCGAAGTATCATCTATTTATTATTAAAAGAGGCAAGTAGGATGTCATAGACAATTCTACATCTTGCACGATTTTTAATTTATTCGGTCGGTCCTCTGTATTACTGGACCTTTCCTACCAACTGATCATTTTCAGTACTGACAATGATCTTATCTCCGGTCTTGATATTGCCGCTTAAAATTATCCTTGCGGCTAGAGTCTCTACTGATTTTTCCAACAGACGCCTAAGCGGTCTTGCTCCATATAGCGGATCATATCCGGTTCTTATCAGATATGAAACAGCATCATCTGTTAATTCCACGCTGATCTCTTTATCAGATAATCTCTTATTAAGGTTATCCAGAAGCAGTTCTATTATGCTTCTAACAGTATCCCTTCCCAGAGGTTTGAAGAATATGATCTCATCCAATCTGTTTATAAATTCAGGGCGGAAATATCCTCTTACCTGATCCATAACCAGATCCTCTGTTCCATCAGCCATTCTGCCATCTTCATCTATGCCATCTAAAAGAGCCTCTGATCCCAGGTTTGAAGTCATTATAATTATCGTATTTTTAAAATCTACTGTTCTGCCTTGAGAATCAGTGATACGTCCATCATCTAGCACCTGCAGAAGCACATTAAATACATCAGGATGCGCTTTCTCGACTTCGTCAAAAAGAACCACTGAGTACGGTTTTCTCCTGACTGCTTCGGTCAGCTGTCCACCTTCGTCATAGCCTACATATCCCGGAGGAGCTCCGATAAGTCTGGACACTGAATACTTTTCCATATATTCAGTCATATCTATTCTGATAATGTTGTCCTCATTATCAAAAAGCGTACCTGCGATCGTCTTGGCAAGCTCTGTTTTGCCTACGCCGGTAGGTCCTAGGAAAAGGAATGATCCTATAGGCTTGGATGGATCTTTAATGCCGGCTCTTGACCTTATAATTGCATCAGTAACTCTATTAATAGCCTCATCTTGGCCCTTTACTCTTTGCTTTAGGACTTCGTCCAAATGAAGTATCTTATTTTTCTCCGTTTCATTAAGTTTTACTACCGGTATTCCTGTCCATCTTGAAACGATCTCAGCGATTTCATTTTCAGTAACATTTTCATGAACAAGCGACAGATCCTTACCTTTCAGTATTTGCTCTTCCTGTTCGAGCTTCCCTGTGAGTTCCGGGAGCTTGCCATACTGAAGTTCAGCAGCCTTATCCAGATCATAATTCTGTTTAGCTGTTTCTATTTCATTTTTTACTTTTTCTATTTCCTCTCGAATAACCGATACCCCAGTGACTGAGCTCTTTTCGTTTTCCCACTGGGCCTTCATTATGCTGAGCTTGTCCTTTTCCTCAGCCAGCTCTTTTCTGAGATTGGACAATCTCTCCTTGGACAGATTGTCATTTTCCTTTTTAAGCGCAGTCTCTTCGATCTGTAACTGCATTACTCTTCTGTTAAGCTCATCCACTTCCTCAGGCATCGAATCCAGCTCAGTTCTAATGGATGCACATGCTTCATCCACCAGGTCAATAGCCTTATCAGGCAGGAATCTGTCTGAAATATATCTATCCGAAAGTGCAGCCGCTGCAACAAGGGCTGCATCCGATATCTTGACACCATGGAAGACTTCATATCTTTCCTTGAGCCCTCTTAGGATACTTATGGTATCTTCTACCGATGGTTCATCCAGCATAACTGGCTGGAAACGTCTGGCCAGTGCAGAATCTTTTTCAATATATTCTCTATATTCGTTAAGCGTTGTGGCTCCGATACAATGGAGCTCTCCTCTTGCCAGCATTGGCTTTAGCATATTGCCCGCATCCATTGCGCCATCTGTTTTGCCGGCTCCTACAATTGTATGAAGCTCATCTATAAACAGGATTATCTCGCCATTGGATTCCTTGACATCCTTTAGAACAGCCTTCAGTCTCTCCTCGAATTCGCCTCTGTATTTTGCACCGGCTACCAATGCACTCATATCCAGTGCAAATATTCTCTTGTCCTTAAGAGTATCCGGCACATCTCCCTTGACGATTCTCTCTGCAAGTCCTTCAACTGCTGCCGTTTTACCAACGCCGGGCTCACCTATCAGAACAGGATTGTTTTTTGTCTTTCTGGATAAGATCCTTATTATGTTTCTGATCTCTGAATCTCGTCCGATCACAGGGTCAAGCTTGCCATCTCTTGCTCTCTCAACTATGTCATAGCCATACTTCTCCAGCGTACCATAGGTAGCTTCCGGATTATCTGACGTTACTCTCTGGTTACCTCTGACTGTAGAAAGGGACTCCAAAAATCTATCTCTTGTGATGCCAAATTCCTTGAGCTTATTTTTAATATCCTTGTCTGGATGAGACATTATCGACAAAAAGATATGTTCTACCGATACATAATCGTCTCCCATAGACTTTGCTTCATTTTCAGCATAGTTTAGGGCATCATTTAATTCTCTTGAGACATATACCTGACCGCCACCGCTTACCTTGGTAAGTCCTACCACCATGTTCTGGGCATCATTTTTAAAATAATTTAAATCGATCCCCATTTTCTCTATGAGCTTAGGAATAAGTCCATCCTGCTGTTCTAATAGAGCCAGCAGCATATGTTCCTCTGTAATCTCCTGATTACCATACTCCGATGCGTATGCCTCACAATTTTGCATAGCTTCCATAGATTTCTGTGTAAATTTCTGTATATTCATATGTTCCTCCCTTCCTTCATTATTCATGAAACACTAATATAATATAAATTTTTCTATATACATGTATGCAGGGCTCTGTTAATGCAGTTCCCTACTCATGATGTCTGTAATCATTCTCGTATGGATTAGTTGTATCACGGTTTGTTAGCACTGTCAACTGCTGAGTGCTAATTTTTTAATTTTGGAACTGACTATTATACAGATTATAATAAAAACCATTCCGTGCAAGTAGCTCTTCATGATTCCCCTGTTCTATTAATTTTCCATCCTTCATAACCAATATTATGTCTGCAGACTGAATCGTTGATAATCGATGTGCAACGATAAAACTTGTTCTTCCCTTCATCAGCTCTGCAAATGCATTCTGAATTTTAACTTCCGTTCTTGTATCTATAGATGATGTTGCTTCATCGAGTATCAACATTGGTGGCTGGCTAAGCATTACTCTTGTGATACATAAAAGTTGCTTCTGGCCTTGTCCATTAATCGCAACAAATGCACCGGAAACAGCCACACCTGCATATACCAGACTGTTGACAAATCTAGTGGCAGGATTCGTAATAGATGAGAAAAAAATTGCCTTCAACGAGCACTTTTGACTGTTTCTTAAACATCAAATATGTTTTTTTCGCAATAAAATTTGCTACGAAGAGAGAAACCGGCGTGATCAACACAACTACAAGTGTAATCCTTACATTTATTCGAAGCATAAAGATCAGCGTTCCAAATATAGTAAGGATCCTTGTAAAAAACTGTGTAAATCCAATTAGCAGTCCGTCCGCAAACTGATCCACATCTGCGATCAAACGGCTGATAATTTCTCCATATGAATGGGAATCAATATAATTTAAAGGCAGGATCTCAATCTTCTCAAATGCCTCATCTCGGATATCTCTTGTCACATGGTAGGTTATTTTATTATTACATATATTCATGATCCATTGTGAAAATGCAGTGATTCCAACCAATCACGCCGATTGTCTGTCCTCTGTATGCCTTGAAATTAATATCAGATAAAGAATAGTCTCCTGCACATGCAAGAGCCTTCGTAATATTGATAACCAAATTAGCCAGTTTAATGATCTCCACTAAGATCTGTGACATATAATTATAAAGTGCTACGACCTGTCCCTGTGTCAGATTGCCGCTGTTAACGCGAACAGCGCCGATCCAGATCAAATCAATAATAGAAATGTTGATCGCAATATATGTTAGCGGATTCATCAGACCCGAAATCTTTCCAACAAACTTCTGTATCGATATTCTCTATTATAAAAAGGCTGAATAAATAGTATCATAGTAAATGCAATACGAAAAATATCTATATACTATGCTAGCCATATGTTTTTCGTATATTCATTTATGAGGAGCACGTTCTATTCATATCGAAGATGGGAGACTATCTTAAAATCTCAATTTGAAACCAGACAGATCCCCGCGCATTTTAGTTGTATTAATGATGATGTAAGAACCACTCTTTATTTTGTTGAATCCGGATCAGGAATTGGAATCGTTCCTCTTTCTGCTGTTTCCAGAATTACCGAAAAACATGTTGTGTGCAAAAAAATAAAGGACTGCACCATTACATCTGATGTAGTCCTTGCCTATAATTCTGCTATCTATTTACCAGAGTGTTCAAGAAATTTCATTCAATATATTCAAAATCTATCTTAAATTACTTCAGATAACACTTTTTACTATCCAAACGGAATCAAGTGTTATCAGTTAATAAAATCGCTTATTTTCTCAATATTAATATATCAGCTGGCAATAGTATGCTCATTTTCTTTATTTGT
>JAGOLM010000120.1 GCA_017994075.1 Lachnospiraceae bacterium | reverse complement strand
GGCTCTGAAATTGCTGAAATGTCAGATGAAGAACTTGCCGATAATGTAGAGAAAGTCAACGTATTTGCAAAGCTTAGTCCAGATCAGAAGACAAGGATCGTATCAGTACTCAGGAGAAAACACACGGTTGGCTTTATGGGCGACGGTATCAATGATGCATCTGCCATGAAGGCAGCAGATGTAGGTATATCAGTTGATAGTGCAGTGGATATAGCCAAGGAATCTGCAGATATTATACTGACAGAGAAGGACTTGAATGTTTTAGAAAACGGACTGATCGAAGGCAGAAGGACTTATGCCAATACGATAAAATATATCAAGATCACAGCCAGCAGTAATTTCGGAAATATGTTTTCTATCTTGGCTGCCAGCATTTTCCTTCCATTTCTACCGATGATGCCGGTACAGCTATTGGTGTTAAATATGATCTATGATATTTCCTGTTTAGCACTTCCATTCGATAAGGTAGACGAGGATTACCTAAAGGTACCTAGAAAGTGGGATGCAGATTCCATCGGGAAGTTTATGCTTAGGATCGGGCCTACAAGTTCAATATTTGATATAACAACATACTTATTTATGTTCTTTGTCATCTGTCCTTTAGCATTTAATGGATCGTATTCTACGCTTGATCCTACTAAACAGTTGGCATTCGCGGCACTTTTCCAGGCCGGATGGTTCGTAGAGTCTCAGTGGACCCAGTCTATGGTAATACATACTCTTCGTACCAAGCATATTCCGATCATTCAGAGCAATGCTTCCAAGATCGTATATTTATTGACCGGTTGTGGGATTGCAGTAAGTACATGCTTGGCGGTATTTGTTGGATTCGGATCAGGTCCTCAGAAACTGGGCGTATTGTATTTCGTGTATATAGCGGTTGTTGTTCTGGCGTACTCTTTTGTGGCATCTATGGCAAAGAATTCTTTTGTGAAAAAATACGGAGAACTGCTGTAAGTATGTGAAATAAGATTTAGTTAATAAAAAAGCAAAATGGCATTTAATATATTTAGCATCTCAATTCGGGACAAAAATATATTAAATGCCATTTTTACAATATCTTTATAAAACCATGATTTTGGATTTTACATTGTATCTGTATCATGATCTTTGTACATGAAGTGCACAAGTACATGATAAACAGTAAACGAGAACGTAATCTTAATATGTAATTTTAAAAGGAGAAAATCATGAAGAAAGCGGTAGGTATTTTTTGTGCGATTGCGATGTCGATGACAATGTTAGTAGGATGCGGAAGCAGTTCAAAGACCAGCGGCGCAGCAAAAGCTTCGGCAGCTTCAAAAGTTAGTAGTAATTCAGGTATAACAGGAACGGTTTCAACTGATGGATCCACATCAATGGAAGAGGTAATGGGAGCACTTGGAGAAAAATTCCAGAATGATAATAAGGGAACTACAGTGACATATAACCCTACAGGATCAGGCTCAGGTATAACAGCCGTGTCGGAGGGAAGATGTGAAATAGGACTTGCAAGTAGAAAATTAAAGGATGAAGAGAAGAGTCAGGGACTGAAAGAAACCGTACTGGCGAACGATGGAATATCAGTTGTAGTTAATCCTGATAATCCTGTTAAAAACCTTACAGTTGATCAGATCGCTAAGATATATACAGGTCAGATCAAAAATTGGAAGGATGTAGGTGGAGACGATGCTGAAATAGTTCTAATCGGAAGAGAAGCTGGAAGTGGAACCAGAGATGGATTCGAATCTATAACAAAGACTGAAAATAAGTGCAGCTATCGCCAGGAACTAACAGCTACAGGTGATGTTATTACAACAGTATCTGGTAATCCTAATGCAATTGGCTATGCTTCAATGGCAGCAGTAGGAAAAACAGTCAAGGCACTTTCTGTAGGCGGTGTTAAACCGACAGAGAAGACAGTAAAAGATGGAACATATCTGATACAGCGTCCCTTTGAGTTCATTACAAAAGATGGTAAAAAACTCTCCAAGGTAGCACAGACATTCTTTGACTACGCTACATCAAAAGATGCAAACGAAGTTATCTCATCCGCAGGTGCAGTTCCTATAAAATAAAGAGAACATCATCAATACATAATTATCAAAAGAGTATTTAAATAAATACATAATTTTTAAAAAAATAGGTGAAAAGACAAATGTAAATGGGCTAAATAAGGGAGGATGCAAGGAAAGCATCCTCTTTGATCATGAGATTTTACAATTCCCTTACAAAAGTGTGATTATGAATTTTACATGAAGTTAGTATCATGATTTTATATAAATGTTATTTACTGACTTTAATGCATGATATGGTCTTGATATTTGGTATAGACGAGACATAGGCAATAGACAGAGAAGCACATATCATGCAAATGTAGATTCAAAGGAGAACACTATATATGAAGAAAGCGATATGTTCTGTGCTTTTCTTGACCCTTATTTTAGCTACACTAACAGGGTGCGGAAGCAGTGCAGGGGCAAAGAACGCTATTTCTACGGATGGTTCTACATCCATGGAAAAAGTGATCGGAGCTCTTGGAGAAAAATACCAGATCGATAATCCGGGTATCTCTTTTTCATATAATCCCACCGGTTCCGGTTCTGGAATCGCAGCGGTTGCAGAGGGAAGATGTGATATCGGACTATCCAGCAGAGACCTAA
>JAGOLM010000053.1:4568-8473 GCA_017994075.1 Lachnospiraceae bacterium | reverse complement strand
GATGTGAGGACATAAAAAGCCCTCGAAAACATTATGTTTTCACGGGTTCTTTAAACTTTTAATGCGGAAGATGGGACTTGATTCTCGCCTCCGGCTCGGTCGGCGGCAGTTCCGTCGTCCACAGGACGACAGCCGCCCCACCCGCCAATATTATTGGCGTTTGTTGGGTTCAATTTTCAATTTTAGACGCAAAAATAAGAGGAGATTCCATTTGGAATCTCCTCTTATTTTTCGTGCGGAAGATGGGACTTGAACCCACACGCCAATAATAGGCACAAGATCCTTAGTCTTGCTCGTCTGCCAGTTCCGACACTTCCGCATATTTAATTATCGCCGGAGTAGAATTACCAAGCTCAGTGTCCTGCCTCGGGGAAAAAACTCCGATGCAGGAGATGGGACTTGAACCCACACGACATTGCTGCCACAGGCACCTGAAGCCTGCGCGTCTGCCAATTCCGCCACTCCTGCGCATTCGCTATATCTTGCGAACAGATAATACTATACTAATTTTCATCCTTACTGTCAACCAAAAATTTGAAATTTTCAGAATTCAGACAATTCTTCGCATAACCTGCGAATTATCGGACGATGTTGCCTCTGTAGCGACCATCACTCCACATACTTATTTTCAAACATATCCCTTGGCAATGGCTTGTCATATAGATATCCCTGAATCATATCAATATTCATATTGGCCAGTGCATTTGCCTGTTCGATTCTTTCAACACCCTCTACTACAACGTTAGCCTTCATGGAGTCTGCGAGGCGTGATACGGTCTTGATAAATGCATCAGAGAATTGATCTTCTCCCAGATCGTCCACGAAGCACTTGTCGATCTTGATCACATCCAGTGGCAGGAATCTCAAATAACTAAGAGACGAGTACCCAGTTCCAAAATCATCCAGCGCAACTCTCACTCCCAGATCCCTGAGTTTCGTCAATAACTCTGTCATATTGCTGAGATCATAGATTGCCAGGCTCTCTGTAACTTCCAGCGTCAGATTGTTAGGCTCCAGTCCTGAATCATCCAACGCTTCTTTTACGGTAAGTACAATATTGTCCTGAAGAAGCTGGGATACCGACAGATTGACATTAATCTTGTATTCCGGATGTCCAAAATCATTCCAATGCTTGCATGTACTACAAGCTTCTTTGAGAACATGTTCGCCTATTGGAAGTATCAGGCCCAATTGCTCTGCAATCGGGATGAACTCTGTCGGCATCACCATTCCAAGCTCTTTACAGTTCCATCTTACCAATGCTTCTGCTCCGCAGCATTCATGTTGCTTTTTAGACACATCCACCAATGGCTGATAGTACACCTCGAATTCCGCACATCCTTCTGAAACAGCTCTATGAAGTGCGTTCTCCATAGCCATCAGTCGCTCGGAGGACCGGAACTGTTTTTGATCATAGTAAGCTATCTTGTTCTTGCCTTCTTTTTTTGCTGTTCTAAGAGCCATATCTGCTCTTCCCATAATAGAAGTAGATGTGTCTCCCTCCATCGGGAAAAATGTCACACCTATACTCGTTGTACAGAAGCACTCACCCGCTTCAACTTTCCAAGGTGATGAGAATCTTTTCTTAATATTATGAATAAAGGCATCGAGTTCTCTTCCTCTTCCGAAATCTACTGTGATAACGAATTCATCTCCGCCTATACGGTATATGGTTCCGTCCATTCTCACCAATTTCTGAAGAGCTTCTGCTACCACCTTTAACAGTTTATCACCGAACTCATGTCCGAGAGAATCATTGATATTTCTAAAATTGTCCAGGCCTAGTATTACAAATGCGCCTGTTTTACCGGTTCTCGATGCTTTTCTGATATCAGCTGAAATGTCTAGCTCACAGCGCTTTCTGTTTCTGAGTCCTGTGAGGTAATCCGTATTGGCCTGATGTTCGATTTTCAACTGATATTCCCTTAGAAGAGTAATATCGTATAAGGTACATAATCTGGCAGATCTTCCATCTACCCACTTGATTTTTTTAAATGAAATGTCAAACCATTTTTCAGCCCCTGTTGCGTGAAATTTGGGTCTCATGTCTTCATTATTGTCCTCGGACATGAGGAGAAGCTGTAACTGTTCTCTGTCATTGACATACTCAGTCATTTTCTTAAGCGTATCATTGGCATAGAGGATTTCCCCCTTGGCAGGGTCAATAACTTCCATCCCACATCCTGCATTCTCCAGGATTGCTTTAAGCGTCACATAAGAACTGGTCAGTGAATTTGTTGTGATTCTTCTGGTCAGAATAGACTGAAGCACACGCTGGACATCGATCATAAATCTGATCTCGGTCTGGTTAAATCTTCTATCATGATTAGACACAAACAGGATATACATATCTGCTTCATCATGTATTTTTAATGGCAAGAACACTCCTGCCCTTATCACATTTTTTTCAAAAAAAGCTTTGAATCTTTTCGGCAGATCTGTATCTGATGAGATCGTAAATGGCTTACCATTGAAAAATGGAAGTTCATCCTTAGACTCGCCATCCATATCATTGGTATCATTGGTATCAGCATCATTATTACCACTTAGAACGTACTTGGACAGTACTGAGACCTTCTGTCTGTCATCAGTGAGTCCTAACAGTTCACCATAGCTTAACTTTAATTCCTGAACCGCCACTGACAATACATTAGATGCTATCTCCGTAAATTCATCGTCCTGCTCCATTGCTTTTAGTATCTCTGCTATTGCAGACTTTTCCCTTAGGAGCTCGCTATTCCTATCACCTTCGTTTATGACATCGACAAGAGTACCCTGCATCTTCTTTGTTTCATATAAATTCCTGGCAGCTCTGTCCATTAATATATTAAAAAACCTAAGTGCCTCTATCAGTTTGTCCTCAGTTGTCTTCATTACAAAGTCCGGAGACGAGTTGTTGCTTTCATCAACAGCCAGGAAAACACAGACTCCTGTCAGTTTTCCATCTTTATTTCGAAAGCTCACGCCATACTTAAAAAATCCCGCATCACAATCCTGCTTGATTATGTTCTCGGGAGTTCCATCCAAAAATTTGTCGAGAAATACTGAATCCTCGCCATACCTGAACTTTTCTTCTATATACGTGGATTCTCTTTCACTCTGCCAATCTTCTGTCAGAACTATCCTCTTGAAGCTACCATCGGATTCTATCATATAGTATCTGACATATATATTGGCTGTCTTACAAAAGCCCTCCCCAAGTTTTACATCCGGGGAGAAATTAAAACTCGTTGTTTCTTCAGTCATTTCCAGTCTTTCTAATTTTTATCACATATATATTGGTGCTTTTTTTAAGGTTAATGGTTCTGAGCAGTTTCATACTACCAGATAAGCGTATATGCTTTCTAATAAGCCCTTCTTCATTAGTGATCAAAAACAAAGTAGCCTCTTCATCGCTAATTTCAACTGCCTTATTAAAAAACATCTTGCAGAAATTATTTTTCTCTACATCTTCCTTACCGAATAGATCCGGGAACTCTGTCAATATCTCCTGGAATGGGTAATCATGTTTAAAATCAAAAAAATTCCTGTTTATAAAATTAATATTATAAGCTCCGGCATACATAGCATTTTCACGAGCCTCTTTTACGGCCTGTCCGTATGTATCCGTACCATAATACTCTTTTGCCGGCATCGCCAATGCTCTTTCGATCAAAAGCGTACCCGTTCCGCATAGCGGATCTATAATCTGAGATTCCTCAGACATATAACTCTTTATTAAGCTTATTGCTGTGGCTGCAGTGACCGGGTTCATAGATGTAGGTTCCGAGTTCTTTCTATATGCGAATCTCTTATCATATCTAGATGGAAGAAGCACATATAATGACAGATTACTTTTCTGCCCATCTCTGAAAACCACTGTGAATTCATAGTCTCCTGCCTCATTGATCAGTCTTCCCTTTGAT
>JAGOLM010000053.1:0-4468 GCA_017994075.1 Lachnospiraceae bacterium | reverse complement strand
CCTTTAAGCTTTTTTCGCATTTCGCTTAGCATGCTACGAGGTGATTCTTCACTCATTATTGGCATATTTCCATATGTCCTTTCCTAACATTTTCTTATATATTACAACATATTGTGGTTCTTCGCTACACAAAAGGCAACAAATAGTTATTGTAAAAATTGCACAATTTTTCATGTTCATATTTGTATATTTTGTCTTTTTTACTATTGTCAAAATTCTGCAGCACATATATAATAATCAAGACTTAAGAGATACATCCCCCTTTTGTATACTTAAGTCACTTCCCCTTTATATATTTAACCCCCTTTGAAATGCAGTCCCACGTGGGACTGTTTTTTCGTTGTAGAAAAGCATGTGCCGTAAATGCACACAGTGATAACGCCTGCTGCAGATTGTCTGCGGCAGGCGTTTTCCACATATATGATTATTATATAATTGCTTTTATTATTTGATGCTTATGATGGTGCTTATATATTTATACTTACATTACTCTTCGATGGATGTTGTCCAGTGGAATTTGTCTTCTAATCTTCCCCACTGTATCCCTGTAAGAGTGTCATACAGTCTCTGGGTGAGCTCTCCTGTTTTCATATCATTAATGACCACTACATCATCCTTGAATCGAAGCTCTCCTACAGGAGATATAACAGCTGCGGTTCCGGTTCCGAATACTTCCTCTAGTGTGCCATCATGGCCCGCCTTCATCAGATCATCAATTGCCAGATGCGTCTCGTTAACCTTATATCCCCAATCGCGGAGTAGATGGATCATGGAATCTCTGGTTACACCGGGAAGAACTGTTCCTTCGATGGGAGCTGTGTAGATCTCGCCGGCGATCTTGAACATTATATTCATTGTTCCAACTTCTTCTACATATTTTTTCTTTTCTCCGTCCAACCACAGGACCTGTGTATATCCTAATTTCTCTGCCTTGACCTGTCCTAATATCGAACCGGCATAATTACCACCACATTTTGTGAATCCTGTTCCGCCCTTTACAGCACGTACCAGTTCATCCTCTACCAGGATCTTAACTGGTGCCAGTCCTGTTGCATAATATGCTCCAACAGGGCAACAGATTATGATGAATTTGTAAGCTGATGCCATATGAACTCCAAGAGAAGCCTCTGTGGCAAACATAAATGGTCTGATATAGAGAGATGTGTCCTTTTCAGAAGGAACCCAGTCCTTTTCAACCTCTACTATAGATTTTACCGCTTGGACAAAATCATCTACAGGTAATTCCGGCATACACAACCTTTCATTAGAATTCTGCATACGCTTTGCATTCATCTCCGGTCGGAAAAGTCTGATATCACCACTTGCCGTTCTGTATGCCTTAAGCCCTTCAAATGTCTCCTGGGCATAATGAAGTGTAACACAGGAAGGTTCAAGAGAGATTGGTCCTTCCGGAACAATTCTAGGGTCCGTCCACCCCTTTCCCTTGATCCAGTCATATACGAACATATAATCTGTCATATATTTCCCAAATCCTAGGTTGTTCCAGTCCGGTTTTTTCTTCAATTCTGCTCTTTTTTCAAATCTGATATCCACTTTGCGCCTCCTGAGTGTACTTTTTTTCTCTATACGCTTGAATACAATTAAACTATGCGAGATATTATCATCTTTTCGGCCTTTAATGTCAACAATACAGATTGGTATTTCGCCATTTTATTCTATTAATTTGTAAAAAAGGTAAAAAAAAGAAACCACTTCCCGGAATTCAGTCAGAAGGAAATCGGTAACCACACTATTCTCCCCTGACACCAGGAAATGATTTGATATTTATATAATACTAAATTTTGACCCAAATGTAAAACAAATTCTATTAATAGTTTACATTTTTATATATATTTAGTCCATTTTTCTATTGCTAATCCACAAAATATGTTATTATACAGGTATTAGCTAAGCATATAAAAATCATAACTTTATATAGATCATATAGGTGTGTTATATAGATTTTAACGAAAGATGAGTATAGTTATGCGAAATGACGAAAACAAATTTTTCGAAGGACTTGATGTTTTCGGCAAGCCTAGCATCTATGTATCTGCCAGGGTTCTTAGGCAGAACGTTCTTACTACTATATATTTGTGCTTTTTTTCACTTCTATTAGAAAGCATTACTCTCACTCTAAAGTATCTTTTTGGTTTTGATCAAGGTTCTATCTATGGTTTTCCTGTCGAATATGTTCACATATACCTCATTATCGTCTGTCTATTTGTTCAGGTCTATCTTCGCATCCTCAAAAAAGATCTTGTAAATCATAAGGCTTCTGCAATTATCTGCATGGTTTTCTTTGGTGTCTCACTTATCGTATGCAATATTATTTTCTCTGTTAGGGAGCTGCAATGCGGCAGGTTTCCAGTATCTTTCTTTATCTCATCAGTTTTTTATTTTTGCATATTAGTAATAGCACCTATCAAGCTTGTTTCTGCTTCTACATCTTCCCTTATCTTAATGATAATTGTGTCTATCGATAACATAAATCTGTTTGATACAATGACCTGCGTTGTCCTTTTAGCTGTCCTTAATCTGGTTGGATTCGTTCATTATTCAGTCGCAAAACACAGATATGGCACAGAAGAATCCCTATATGAGGCCAATGCTGTCCTGCTTCAAATGTCTATCTACGACAATCTTACCGGTCTCAAAAACAGGAATGCTTGGAGACAGGATTTTGAGAATATGGTTGGGAAAAATTGTTTCATGATGATCTGTGATATCGATGATTTTAAGTTTTTTAATGATACTTATGGACATGCTATCGGAGATAAGGTTCTAGAATCTGTAGCCAATTCTCTATCTGGAATTTTTGGGAAAGAATGCTGTTACAGGTTCGGTGGCGATGAATTTATCGTCCTCACCAATGACCCGATAGAACGATTTAAAGAGCTTTATTATGAATTTGAAAGCATAATATCATCCACGGATATTCCTGGTGTCGATATAAAGCCTACCATGAGTGGAGGCGGCGTATATGGTCCATGTTATGATCGAGAATCTCTTAGGTACATGATGAAGGTCGCTGACGATGCACTGTATCGTGTCAAAAGATCCGGTAAGAACAATCTAATAATTGAGAAAATGCCGGAATAGATCATCCGTGTCACTCCATGAATTTTTATTTCAGTTAATAACTCTATATGTATTTCAGAGCGTCCATAACCTTGTTGTATGCCTCTTTTACGGGAGAGTACAGTTCTCTCGCCTTGTCCAAATCTCCATCTCCCCTTAGGGCATTTGCAAGATCACTGTCAACCTCAAACAGGTTGATCATACCTAGATTAACTGCCACTCCCTTAAGTGCGTGGGCGCATTCAAATGCATCAGTAATATCCCCTCTGTCAAGGGCTTTGGTCAAACGTTCAAATGCATTGTCATCTTTGAACATCCCGAGCAATCTGGTATACAGGCTCTCATCTCCCAGGCATCGTTCCAACCCATTTTCATAGTCTATCCCTGCTATTTTAAAAGCTTCATTGTCTAACATAATACCGCCTCGCTTCTTTTTATTCCTCTATTATTTCATAATCATTATTTAGATGCGGTTTCTTACTCAGCATAGCGTGTATGACTGCCAGTACTATTTCCTGCGCATATGGCTTGGTAAGGTACTCAACTACACCGAATTCATTGGCCGTATCTATTGTATTTTTAGTCTTGTCTGCTGTCAGAAAAATCGCCGGTATATTTTCGTTAATTTTTTTTATTTGCCTATATACTTCGAACCCATTCATATCAGGCATATAAATATCCAAAAGTAATAGATCAAAATATCCTGTCTTGACCAGATTAATAGCATCATTACCTGTAGAGCAGTAAAATACATCAAGTGAGTGATCTGCAGATATCATTTTCTTTAAAATCTCAACATTAATTGGTTCATCATCAACTATCAATATTTTTTTCTGATGTTTTTTTGTTCCCGGAAGCTTTCCTTCATCTAAGAGTTCAATAAATGCTTTTCCAAAAACAGGATCAAACTGCTTTCCAAGATTTTTTTCTATCTCTTCCTTGATATACTTAAGGGGCATTGCAGTTCTATATGGTCTCGTACTAGACATAGCGTCATAGGCGTCTGCCAAGGCAATTATTCTGGCTATTTCAGGAATATTATTACCTGTAAGTCCATTTGGGTATCCTGTTCCATTATATTTCTCATGATGATATTTTGCAGCTTGCGCAATTCTCGGATCCCATGATATTCCACTTAATATATGGTATCCGAGAACAGTATGTATCTTTATACTTTCAAACTCCTCCTTACTTAGGTTGCCTTGCTTATTAATTATTTCTTCAGGTACGCCTATTTTACCTATGTCATGCAGTATACCAGCCCTATATACCAGTTCTGTTTCCTTTTTACTGTATCCTAGTCTAGAAGCAAGCATAGATGAGCCTTCAGCTACACGTATGGAGTGATTGCTGGTATAGGTATCTCTGACATCTATTATCCTGGCAA
>JAGOLM010000052.1 GCA_017994075.1 Lachnospiraceae bacterium | reverse complement strand
TTATAGGTGTAATTGTTACATATTTTGTAATACGAGGGTTAAAAAGGGTAATTGAAAAAAATGAAGGAAGAGACCTTTAGGACACAGTACTTAGACCGGTTGTCGGAGATATTTCCGTCAATAGCTGCAGCATCTACGGAAATTATCAATCTGTCATCGATCTTGAACCTTCCCAAGGGGACAGAACATTTTATTACAGACATTCATGGTGAGTATGAAGCCTTTATGCATGTGATAAAGAATGGTTCAGGTGCAGTCAGGACCAAGGTAAGTGATGTGTTTGGCAATGCTATTTCCGAACCTGAGATAAGAGAACTATCGACTCTTATATATTATCCTGCGGAAAAGATCGAGCTTGTCAGATCTGAGCTTGCTGATAATGAAATGAAGGACTGGTACAAGGTTATGCTGTATCGGCTCATTGCTGTGTGTAAATATTCTGCCAGTAAGTATACTAGGTCCAAGGTCAGGAAAGCCCTGCCCAAGGACTTCTCTTATGTAATAGAAGAATTAATTACAGAGAGAGCTGATGGAGCTGATAAGGAAGAATACTATAATGAGATAATAAATGCCATAATCAGAACCGGACAGGCAGACAAATTTATAATCGCCATGTCTGAGCTTATCCCAAGGCTAGTAGTGGACAGACTCCATATTTTAGGAGATATCTATGACAGAGGTAACGGAGCATGCGATATCATGGATCTCCTCGCCACTCATCATAGCCTGGATATCCAGTGGGGCAACCATGACATTGTGTGGATGGGAGCATCGGAAGGACAGCTTATATGTATAGCCAATGTAATAAGAGTATCCGCACGTTATGGTAATCTGGGAACACTGGAAGATGATTATGGGATCAATCTGTTGCCATTGGCGGCCTTTGCATCTAGAACATATGAAAATGATGAATGCAAATGCTTTGGAATAAAAGATGATGAAGTCAAAGATTACGATCTTGATGTCTCGATGAATGAAAAAATACATAAGGCAATTTCTATAATACAGTTTAAACTTCAAGGACAATTCTCTAAAAAGCACGCTGATTTTCATATGGATGATAGAAATGTACTGGAACACATAGATTATAAAAATGGAACATTTTCTGAATTTGGAAATAGATATAAATTGTTAGATGATAATTTCCCAACGGTGGATCCGGCTGATCCTAACAGGCTGACTCCGGAAGAAGATGACATCATGAATCGACTGAAAGTGGCGTTTTCTAGATGCAAGAGATTACATGAGCATATGAGCTTTCTACTTAATAAGGGAACCTTTTATAAAGTGTTTAATGGTAATCTGTTATATCATGGGTGTATGCCGCTAGATGAAAACGGAGAATTCAAAACAGTAGAGATATACGGTGAGAAGCTAAAGGGCAAGGAACTGTATGACAGGCTTGATACTTATGTCCGGAGGGCTTTTCTGGCCAAGGATCCTGTGGAAAAAGAGAGATCCCTTGATATAATGTGGTGGATATGGTGCAACAAGGATTCGCCACTTTTCGGAAAAGACAGAATGTCTACATTCGAAAGATATTTTTTGTCGGAAAAGGAGCCACAGGTAGAAAAGAAAAATGCATATTACAGTTTTCTAGATGATGAGAGAGTGGTAGAACAGATACTAAGAGAGTTCGGACTGACAGGAGAAAAATCGCATATTATAAACGGACATGTTCCTGTTAAAAAGGGCGAGAAACCTATGAGATGCGGAGGTAAGCTTCTTATTATCGATGGAGGATTCTCCAAGGCTTATCAAGGAGAGACAGGGATAGCAGGATATACATTGACGTTTAATTCTCACGGACTGAGACTGGTAGCTCATGAGCCATTTACTTCAACGGAAGATGCGATAATCAGGGGAACTGATATTCATTCAGATGCGGTAATGGTAGAGAAATATGACAGGCAGTTGACGGTGGGGGATACAGATAATGGAAATAAAATGAGAACACAGATCACTGAACTAGAAGAACTTTTAAGCGCTTATCGTGATGGTGAGATCGTAGAGAGAATATAGAGCACATAATCAGAATATATAAAATCAAACAACAAACATAAGATTTTGTTATAATTACCCGGTAGCAGAGATATAGTAATTAAGGAGTACCATGGATACAGCACAGATAATATCAGACGAACTTGGAATTAAAAAATGGCAGACAGAAGCAGCGATTTCGCTTATAGATGAGGGAAATACGATCCCTTTCATTGCACGATATAGAAAAGAAAAAACAGGAGAATTACATGACGATGTCCTTAGAAAATTAGGGGACAGATTGTCATATCTCAGGACGCTCGAAGATAACAAGGCCAAGGCATTGGCATCTATAGAAGAGCAGGGAAAGTTAACTCCTGAATTAAGAAAAATAATTGAATCTGTTATGACAGAGGTTGCTCTGACGGATATCTACCGTCCATACAAGAAGAAGAGAAGAACCAGAGCAATGATAGCCAGGGAAAGAGGCTTAGAGCCACTGGCAGCTGTTATCATGCTTCAGATGACTAAAAAAACAATTGAAGAAGAAGCAGCAGCATATATCTCCGAGGAAAATGAGATACTTACAGTTGAAGATGCCATAAATGGTGCCAAGGACATTATAGCAGAGGAAATATCTGATAATGCTGAGTACAGAGTTGCTATCCGTTCTCTTACTGTTCAGCATGGTGCTATAACGGCAGAGACCAAGGATGAAGAGGCCAAGACAGTATACGAGAATTATTATCATTTTTCAGAGGCTGTTAATAAAACAGCCGGATATAAAGTCCTGGCTGTGAATCGTGGCGAGAACGAAAAGGTTCTTACAGTTAAGATCATTGCACCTGAAGAGGATATATTGAACCTCCTGGAACGTAAGATCATTGTTAATGATAATCAAAATACTGCACCTGTAATAAAGGAAACCATAGAGGACAGTTATGACAGATTGATAGCACCTGCCATTGAGCGAGAGATCAGAAATATGTTGTCCGAAAATGCAGAAGACGGTGCAATAGAAGTATTTAAGAAAAACCTAAGCGGATTACTGATGCAGCCTCCGATCGCAGGAATGACCGTTCTAGGATGGGACCCTGCTTTTAGAACAGGATGCAAGCTGGCAGTTGTAGATCCTACAGGAAAAGTACTTGATACTTCGGTTATTTTCCCGACAGCACCTACCAACGAATCAAAGATAGCATCCGCAAAAAAGACTTTTCTAGGGCTGGTTAAAAAATATAAGGTAAACTTAATATCTCTTGGGAATGGTACAGCATCAAGGGAATCAGAACAGCTGATATCAGAATGGATCAAGGATACTCCCGGAGTATCATATATTATAACCAATGAGGCGGGAGCATCTGTTTATTCTGCCAGTGAACTGGGAACGGAAGAATTTCCGAATTTTGATGTAGGCCAGAGAAGCTCAGCATCTATGGCACGTCGTGTTCAGGATCCACTTGCAGAACTTGTTAAGATCGATCCGAAATCCCTGGGTGTTGGACAGTACCAGCATGATATGAACCAGAAGAAATTGGATGAAGCATTAAACGGTGTAGTAGAGGATTGCGTTAACAGTGTAGGCGTGGATCTGAATACGGCATCATTTTCACTTCTTGAATATGTATCAGGAATTACCAAGACTACAGCGAAGAATATAGTTGCTTATAGAGAAGAAAATGGAACATTTAAAAATAGAAAAGAATTAACCAAAGTACCAAAGTTAGGCCCCAAGGCATATGAGCAGTGTGCTGGATTCTTAAGGATCAGAAACGGTAAGAACCCTATGGATGCCACGGGAATCCACCCTGAGAGTTATGCTGTAGCTGAAAAGGTTCTCAAGGAATTAGGCATTAATTCATCAGAAATTGGGAGTTTGATCACAAATACATCACCTTTTAAGGATAAAATTAAAAGGCTGTCTAATAGTTCTGAGGCAGAGAAACTGGGAATAGGCGAGATAACCTTAAATGATATTCTAAAGGAGATCCAAAAACCTGGAAGAGACCCGAGAGAAGAGCTTCCCAAGCCTGTTCTTAGATCAGATGTCCTGAGTATGGAGGACCTAAAACCTGGAATGATTCTAAAGGGAACAGTCCGTAATGTAGTGGACTTCGGGGCCTTTGTAGATATAGGTGTGCATGAAGACGGGCTGGTTCATATTTCTAAGCTTACAGACAAGAAATTTATAAAGCATCCACTAGAGGTTGTTAGTCTTGGAGATGTAGTAGAAGTCAAGGTCATAGATGTGGACATGGCCAGAAAGAGAATATCGCTTTCGATGATAATGTAAAAAACACTTTTCAAATGACTTGTGAGAACAAAATATGAAACATGAAATAAAATATGATGATGATTCACTAGAATTCGATTTATCTAATAATATGGAAAACGGAAGATATAATTACAAATACAGTAATATTTACGGGGATGATGATATTGATAACATGGATCCCTCATTATCCATATATGGTAAGAGTCTTCCTGAAATGGAAGATACTATGGCAGAAATAGTAGATATCATCAATGTTTACAGAAAAGAAAGAAGAGATGAAGTCGGAGAAGATCCGGTGGAACATCTCGCCTTTCGTATCAAGGCAGATGAAAGTATGCGTGAGAAGTGCAGGATGAGAGATCTTCCTGAAAATACAGACAGCGCACTTAACAAGCTTTTTGATGCTATTGGAATAAGAGTGGTATGTGCTTTTAGGAGCGATGTATATAAGATCAAGGACTTTATAGCCTCAAGAGATGATTTTGAAGTGATAGAGGAAAAGGATTATATCAAGCATTCCAAGGAAAATGGATACAGAAGCTATCACATGATCATACGTTATAATGGTTTTTTTGCAGAGATCCAGATCAGAACTATTTCCATGGATACATGGGCAGCCTTGGAGCATCAGATGAGATACAAGAAAAGAGTAGAGGGCAACTCTTCACTTATAGCCTCTGAGCTGAAGCGATGCGCGGATGAACTGGCATCTACAGATATTTCTATGCAGACACTTAGAGACATGATATGCGGGATTGATAATAAAGAGGAGTAGATTATGGGTCAGAAGATTCTATTGGCTGAGGATACAGCTGATATGAATAAGGTTGTAACCGCAGTACTTGAACATGATGGTTACGAGGTAGATTCTTTTTTGGATGGTAAAAGTGCTCTAAAAGCACTTATGAGCAATAGATATGACGCAGCCTTACTTGATATAATGATGCCGGGAATGACTGGTATAGAGGTTTTGAAGGAGATAAGATCCACTAACGATGAGACACCGGTTATACTTCTTACGGCAAAGTCAGAGATTGAGGATAAGGTAGACGGATTAGATGCCGGAGCAAATGATTATCTCACCAAGCCCTTTTCCATGAAGGAACTTCTTGCCAGGATCAGATCACTTCTTAGAACACAAAATGTTGCCAATAACAAGATCATAGTTTTTTCAGACATCAAGGTAGATTCTGAGAATCTAACAGTTTCATCGGAAAATACAGTGGGTCTGTCCAATCACGAATATGAGCTTATCAAGCTTTTGATAAATAATTTTGGAAGAGAGCTAGACACAGACTTTATCAAGGATCATATATGGGATGATGATGATAGTGCCGATGCTGATACGGTGTGGTTATATATCTCATATCTCAAGGAAAAGCTGGATTCTATTTCGTCTAAGCTAGAGATCAAGGGAGAAAAGGGCGGTCAATTCATTCTTTTGGAGAGATAATCATGGGCGGAGCAGAGATATCAAGATTAAGGAAAAATTTCATAAGATCTACCATGAAATCGTTTGTTCTCGTATCAATACTGATAGGGGTATTTGTAAACGTATTTGTTTTTTTGATAGACGGAGTTCAAATTTATTCTACATTAGATAAAATAGCTGATGGGTATGTTTCCGGTAATCTGTACCAGGATCCGAGAACAGATGGATTCCATCCGTTTTCTATGGATGCAGTTCAAGGAATCAGATTTTTCAAGATTGAGGTGGATCCCAAAACCAATACCACATATGATCTCGATAAGGTCAATCTGTCAGAACTATATGACTCTGATGCTACCATAATCACCAAAAAGATAATGAAGATTTCAGGAAAATTCGGAAGATATGGGGAGTACTTTTACAAAAAGAGGAATCTGGATAACGGAAGAGTGCTACTCATATGTCTTAATTATAGAGAAGGTCTATATAATTTTATGAGACTTATCATGATAACCATTGTGGTGATCATGCTTTCCCTTTTTTGCATTCTGATACTTATAATATATTCGTCTCTTAGGGCTGTAATGCCGGAGATCAGAAACATGAGGCATCAAAAAGAATTTATCACCAATGCCAGTCATGAGCTGAAGACTCCGCTGGCAGTAATTAAAGCAGATACTGAATTCATAGAGATGACTCAGGGACAAAATGAGTGGACTGAATCAATTATGAATCAGGTCGACAGGATGAATGGACTGATCCAGAACTTGGTAATGATCACCAGATCGTCAGAACAGAATGCAGATAATGAGACGGAAACGGAACTTTCCAAGCTTTTGGGTGAAACAATAGATCCGTTCGCTGCTCTCATAAAAAGAGAAGATAAGACCATAACCATGAATATTCAGGAGGATGTGAGCCTGACATGTGATCCGAGCAAGATCAGGATGTTGGTTACGGTTCTCATTGATAATGCGATCAAATATTGCGATGATCATGGAAATATAACGGTGGTACTGTCTCAGGGGTGGAACAAGAAAAATGTATATTTTGCAGTTTCCAACTCATATGCTTCCGGTGCAGATGTAAATTATAAGAGATTTTTTGAAAGATTTTACAGAGCAGATTCTTCTCATCATGTAGACAAAAACAGTAAGTCCGGATATGGAATAGGACTATCTGTGGCAGAGTCCGTAGCCAGCCAGCATGGCGGAAAGATATCAGTTGACTGGAAAGATGAAATTATTAATTTTAGATGTAATTTAAGAGCAGTATAAAAGACTCTATTTTAATAGAATAATTGATCAGTCTATAATGTTTAAAAAAATAAAAACAAGCCTAAATGATAGTTGTTTAGGCTTGTTTTTTTCTCACATTTGTTTAAGCTATATTAAAAGAAAATTTTAGGAGAACGAAACGGGAGAACGAAATGGGAGAAAGAGAAAGCTTTGGATCCAGGCTGGGATTCATACTTGTAAGTGCGGGTTGTGCAATCGGTATCGGAAACGTGTGGAGATTTCCATATATTACAGGAAAATATGGTGGAGCAGTATTTGTTTTATTTTATCTTATATTCCTGGTAATACTTGGATGGCCGATAATGACGATGGAATTTGCCGTCGGAAGAGGAAGTCAAAAAAGTGCCGGAGCATCGCATCCTATACTTGCCGGTAAAAATGGAAGCAAGTGGAAATGGTTTTCTATATTTGCACTTATAGGAAATTACATGTTGATGATGTATTACACAACAGTATCAGGATGGATGTTGTCATATGTATATGAAATGGCAAGAGGTTCTTTTACTCACCTTAAATCGGGGCAGGCTACTCATATGTTCCAGGATATGCTTGCCGATCCTAAGAGGCTGATATTCTGGATGCTGGTGGCAACAGTGCTTGGACTAATTACTGTTTTCAGAGGTCTTCAGAATGGCGTGGAAAAGATCACTAAACCAATGATGATCGCCCTTTTAGTCTTAATGGTAATTTTAACAGTCAGGTCAGTTACGCTTCCGGGTGCATCAGCAGGTCTCAAGTTTTATCTGTTACCGGATTGGAACAGAGCTGTAAAGGCTGGGATTCTCGAATCACTTTATGCTGCCATGGGACAGGCATTTTTTACTTTGTCCGTAGGAATGGGTTCTATTGCCATATTCGGAAGTTACATTGGTAAGGACAAGGCACTTCCGGGAGAGGCAAGAACAGTTATTTTGCTAGATACATTTGTCGCCATAATGGCGGGACTTATTATATTTCCGTCTTGCTTTGCTTATGGAGTGTCTCCTGATTCAGGACCGAGCCTTATATTTGTTACGCTTCCGGAAGTATTTACCAGAATGAGTGCTGGCAGATTGTGGGGAACTCTGTTCTTCACATTCATGTGCTTTGCATCACTTTCAACAGTAATTGCTGTATTCGAAAATATCATTGCTATTACAATGGATGCTTTTGGATGGACCAGAAAAAAAGCTGTTATGATCAATGCGATTGGATTGGTAGTTTTATCTATCCCTTGTCCATTAGGATTTAATCTGCTTTCTAATATTCATCCGCTTGGAGCAGGTACAACCATATTGGATTTTGAAGATTTCATTGTTTCCAGCAATATCCTACCTATTGGAAGCATTATATACGTTCTGTTCTGTACCAGAAAATTCGGATGGGGATTTTATAATTTCATGAAAGAAACCAATACCGGTTTAGGGCTAAAATTCAGCTATAAATTAAAGGGATATTTTACATACATTGTTCCTATGTTTATTTTGTTTATTCTTGTATTCGGATATATACAGATGTTATTTTAAATAATGGTATCAACGAAGCTTGCTTGAAATCTCAATAAAGT
>JAGOLM010000119.1 GCA_017994075.1 Lachnospiraceae bacterium | reverse complement strand
TGCATTACAAATCTCTTTTTAAAATCAGGATCATTTACAAAGAAACTATCTAGAAGAGCCTTGAAATAAGGATTTTTGACGGATTCTATCAATTTCAGTAATTTTTCATACATCTTATCCATATCGAATCTAGAAACCGGAACGAAGTCAGCAGGATTATATGTTCCTTCCTCTGCCTTCTGTATTTTATTGATTTTATACTGGGGTGAACCATTATATATAGTTACCTCACCAGAAGTAACCACATAATCCAGATCCTCTACCTCACGAATACCCTGATCTGAGGGACTCCATATCTTGCCATCCAGTGATCCTGTCTTATCCACAAGCTCCACATTCATATATGGCTTACCATTCTTAGATGTAGCGCTGGTTATTTTCTTACATAGGAAAATGTTGTTCTGAAGACGCATTCCCTCAGACAGTTCATTAATATACATCAATTACTCCGTTCTAATTATTATTTTTTTTATCTGTATCATGATACATTTAAATAGGAGATTTCACAACCCGAACTTACTGCTCTTCTATTTTCATGTTCTTTTTCTTCCACTGATGGAACAGAGCAAGAGCAAATGCACCTCCGGCGGCTTCGCCAAAAACTTCCGCACTGGTAAGCCCATATACTCCGAATAACCCATTTAATATAAGCATGAAAGGTATGTAAAATACAATCTGTCTCACAATAGAATGAATAAGTGTTCCCTTACCATAGCCTACTGCCTGCATCGTAAACGAAGTGCTGTAATTAAGGAACTGGAATGGTGATGCCAGGCATCTGATTCTAAGAAATAATCCCGCATAAACAATTGTCATTGTAGCTGCACTGACTGCATCACTGCTTCCAACATCCGTATTTAAAAATATACGACATATCCACGGTGAGAGCAGTTCAAACATTATAAGAGTAAAACTGCAGATTATCAATCCATACTTTCGTGCGGACTTGACCACGGCATCCATTCTATTATGATCGCCTGAAGCATAATTATATGCAACTATCGGGAGCATTCCCTGGCATATTCCTATATTAATGGCATTAGGCAATCTCTCTGCTTTCATTACGATTCCGATAGCTGCCAACTGCATATCACCATGATATGACATAAGTGCTATCAGGAAAACATTGGCAAGGTCAAAAAGAGCATTTAAAAGCGAGGATGGAACGCCTACGGCGAAAACACTCTTCATATCTCGCTTTTTCATAATGGGAATATCGGCAGGGTTAATACTTATAACCGACTTCTTGGACAATCTCAGCATGACTATTATCAGGTATATACAAGAAACGACATTTGCCAATAGTGTAGCTACTGCAGCACCTGTAACCTCCATTCCCTTAGGAAGGATCACAAACATGAATATAGGGTCAAGTATCATATTTAATACTCCACCTATGCTAAGGCCTATACTGGCTTGATTGGCATATCCACTGTTCCTTAGCAGATGCGCTGACGCTCCTGACAAAATCACCGGAATATCGCCTAAAATAACCACATAGAACACATACTGTCTGGCATATTCTATTGTATCAGGAGACGCCCCTAAAATATTAAGAATAGGATTCATAAAAATAGCAATAACAGCTGAATACAAAATTGCTATAGCAATAGCGCCATAAAACGAAAATGCACATACACCTCGTGCTCTTTTTAGCTCGCCCTTCCCTGCCAGACGAGCCATCAGGCTCCCCCCGCCTATTCCAAAGAGATTGGCAAGAGCTACTGTCATCATAAATATAGTATATGCTACGGTTACTCCTGCCGTCTTGTATGCATCTCCTGTCTGCCCTATAAATATAGTATCTACCATGTTATAGACCAGATTAATAAGCTGACTGATTATTGTTGGGATTGCCATTGTCATAAGTGCTTTATTGACGGGAACTGATTCAAACAGTTCTTTTCTAGATATTTGTTCTTTCATTGTTGCTTCTTTTCTACTACGATTTTCTGACTTTAGCAATTATAGAGCTAATTTTAAATTAGGTCAAAAAAACGTTGACATAATTGTATCGCTGTGTTAGTGTATTAATTGCTTAATACAGGAGTACAGTAATGAGATGCATATCGTTATGATACTTCATTAATAATTTAATAGGAGGAAGCAAATATGCCTTGGACTTTTGAAAATGGCATTCCGATCTATCGTCAGTTGACTAGAAGGATAATGGTTTTGATAGCTTCCGGATCTTACAAACCCGGAGACAAGCTCCCATCAGTAAGAGATTTGGCTATTGAAGCCGGTGTTAATCCCAACACCATGCAACGAGCATATTCCGAGCTAGAGCAATCAGGTGTTATATACACTGAAAGAACCAGCGGGCGATATGTAACGGATGATCTAAAAAAGCTTACTGCACTCCGAATTGATCTTTCTACGGAGGAAATATCCAGATTGTATTCTGAGCTTGAGAAACTTGGACTAAGCGATGACGAAATTAGAAAAGCAGTAATCGACTACAATAGAAATTAATACTAAATAGGAAATGAAAGGAACAGATATGAACAGATTAAGTTGTACTAATCTTACTAAGAGATATGGCCATCTTACCGCTCTAAACGGTATCACTCTAGAGCTTCAGCCAGGCAAGATCATAGGTCTCTTAGGCCCGAATGGTAGTGGCAAAACCACATTTATCAAACTTTTCAATGGACTGTTAC